>NZ_JBQTHF010000029.1:0-73738 GCF_052390155.1 Actinokineospora sp.
TGCGTGACAGACGACACATTATGGGCCAGTTTGCAGATCGCAACTTTCGCCATCGTCTGTGTGACCTGGGAATCACGGCGAGCCGTGCGGGCCCGGCGACGCTGGTGGAGCGTTAGGAGACCAGGCCGCGCCGGAACCCGTGGGCGACCGCCTGAGCGCGGTCGCGCACGCCGAGCTTGCGGAACAAGCGCCGGGCGTGGGTCTTGACCGTGTCCTCGGACAGGTAGAGCTCGCGGCCGATCTGGCCGTTGCTCTTGCCCTGGCTCATGCCGCGCAGCACCTGCAGCTCGCGGTCGGTGAGCTGGACGCCGGGGTCCGACGGCTGGCGCGGCGCGGGCACCGAGGTACTGGCGAGCGTGTGGGCGAGCGCGGCCACCAGCTCGGGCCGGGACGCGTCCCACCGCAGATAGCCGCGGGCACCGCCCGCGATGGCCGCCGCGATGCTGCCCGCGTCGTCGGGCGCGCCGAAGACGATGACGTTGGCCTGCGGGTTGGCCGAGACGAGTCGCCGTGTCGCTTCCACGCCCGTGGGCACGGCGCGCTGGGTGCCGACCAGGACGACATCCACCGGCTGGCGGGAGAAGCGGGCGAGCAACTCGTCACCGTGTGCTACGCAGTCGATGCGACTGACCCCTGGCACCGCAGACATAACACGGGTCAAGCCCTCCCGAACGCTGCGGCGGTCATCGCAGATCAAGACCGTCGTCACGGGGACTCCTTCCTGCAGCCGAGTGACGTTCCACTTCCCCTATCGGACGCTTCGGGCCGAACCTTGACACGATTCGGTGGTAAATCTGTCAACCAATCCACCAGATGACCGCCTCAGTAGGTTCACCTGATCGGAGCAGCAGCGAACAGCCAGGTGGGAACCCATGGCGACGCCGCGGCGAGCAGCCGGACGCCGGGGTCGGAGTGTCGTAACACACAGTGCAGGGTCTCGGCCGCGAGCGCGCGATCCGCGGCCGCGGACTCGGGGGCCAGATCGGCGCGCACGATGGCGCATGGCCAGACCAATGGCCGCAGTCCCGACGCGATCGCGTCGGCCAGCGCCCCGGTGATCATTTCGCGGGCCTGGGCACGCTCGCCCGCGGCGGCCAGGGTCGCGCCGAGCACGAGTGCCGACTTCGTCCGGTGTCGCACGGAAGTGGATCTCCCCGCCGCCGCGGCGGCGGCCCGCGCCGGGGCGAGGGCTGACTCGATTCGGCCCGCGCCCAGTTCGATCTCCGCCGCCACCCAGCCCCGGCGGATCTCCGCACGCCAGCCAGCATCCGGGGATGCCGACTCGGTCGCGAGGAGGCTGCGCGCCTCCGCGGTCCGGCCGAGTCCGACGGCGTCGGCGGCGAGACCCAGCAGCACGTCCGAGCGAGCAGCCTTGGCATCCATGCCCGCCGGGCCCGCGATGTCCGGATGATCCCGATCGATGCCGCGCGCGCCGAGTACGCCCGCGGCCGCGAGCCGGTGCAGCCCGGCCGCGTCGAGCGCCCGCGCGGCGGCGTGCCCGCCGAGCTGCCTGCGGTGCGACGCGAGGGCCGCCGCGGCGAGCGCGGCGAGCACCGGATCACTGCCGTTGATCAACACCCGCAGGCGCGCGGCCGCCGCCGCGTAGTACCCGCGACCACCGAGAGCGACGGCCGCCAGCCAGGCGTCACCGGGTGTCGCGCGGTCGCCGGGAAGGTCTCGATCGGGTCGGGCGCCGAAAGCCGCGTCCCACAGCGGTGCTCGATCGGGGTCACTCACCTGGAGGAATCCGGGTCACCGAGAACGAACGCCTCGATCCGGTCGACCGCGGCCAACAGCCCGTCGAGGCGCTCGGCGCGGCCCGGCAGGTCGAGGTCGAACCAGCCGGGTCCGCAGGCGAACACGTGCACCCGCTGCCGCGTCCGGGGCAACTGGTCGAACACGGCCGCGTCGCCGTAGGCGGGCACCTGGGCCCACAGGACGACCGCGGCGGGCGCGGTCCGGCGCACGGCGGCCGCGATGGCGGCGCTGGGGACCGTGGCGCCCAGCATCAGGGTGCCGATGCCGCGCCGGGCCAGCGCGGCGCGCAGCACGTACAGGGGCAGGCTGTGCCGGTCACCGGGGACGCAGGCCAGCAGCACCGGCCGCGGGTTGCGCGGCGTGGGCAGCAGTGGGGTGGCCCGGATCATCGCGGCCAGCGCGCTCTCGTGGATCAGGTGCTCGACCTCCACGCCGTCGCCCGCGTGCGCCCAGCGGCCCGCCACGGCGGCCAGCACCGGCCGGATCACCCCGTCCCACACCGCGGCCACCCCGTCGGACCCGATCGCGTCGAGGAGCATCCGCTGGGCCGCGTCGTCGTCCATGGCCAGCGCCGCCCGGCCGAAGCCGCGCGCGGCCGGGGTGCCGCCGGGCAGCGCGAGCCGCCTGCCGCCGTGCCGGGCGGGCTCGGCCGCCGCGAACGCGGACTCCAGCTCCGCGTCCAGCCCGCCGGGCCCGGCCAGGTCGGCGTCGCCGCGCGCGGGCGTCGGGATCTCGGCGTCGTCGGCGATCAGCCGCAGCGCGTACTCGGCGGCCTCCGCGGGGGCCACACCCTTGAGCAGCGCGCGCTGCATGAGTTCGAGGCGGGCGATGTCGGCCGGCCCGTAGCGCCGGTGGCTGCCCGTCGTGTGCCCGCTCGGGCCGACGCCGTACCGGCGGTCCCAGGTGCGCAGCGTGGCGGGGGCGATGCCGAGCCTGCGGGCGACCGCGGCGACCGGGAGGGTCGGCTCGTCGCCCGCCGGGGGAACACCCGCGGTAGCGCTGCCCGGGATGACGGGCTCGGACTTGGTCACCACACCCCCATCGTCGGGTGACCCCGCGTGTCCGGCAACTGGGCACACGACCACGCTCCGTCGATCGGAGGATGCCGATCGGCTGAATCGGGCAACCAATGAGTCGATCACCCTTGAACAAGTATTGGCGCGGTTCTAGCGTGTAACCCGCTGCACCGAATGGAGTATTGACGCTCCCTTCCACCAGACACTCCCACCAGACATGGAGGCGGCCACGATGGCGGACACACGCAGGCTCCCCGGTCCGAACGCCGACGTGTGGGACTGGCAGCTCGACGGGTCGTGCAGAGGCATGGACAGCGCGTTCTTCTTCCACCCCGACGGCGAGCGCGGGCCCGCCCGGGTGCGTCGGGAGGCCAAGGCCAAGTCCATTTGCCAGAGCTGCCCGGTGCTGTCGCTGTGCCGAACCCACGCGCTCGCCGTGCACGAGCCGTACGGCATCTGGGGGGGTCTGTCGGAGTCCGAGCGCGAGGCCATCATCAAGACCGAGAAGCGCAGCCTGGCTGTCGCCAAGTAGACATCGACGAAGGGCCCGTTCGAGTTCCCTCGAACGGGCCCTTCGTCGGCTCAAGCCAGGTCAGTGACCGTGGCCGTGCCCGTGGCCCTGGGCCGCGGGGGACTCGACTTCCTTCTTCTCCACGATGGCGCTCTCCGTGGTGAGCACCATGCGGGCGATCGACGCCGCGTTGGCCACCGCGGAGCGGGTGACCTTCACCGGGTCGACCACGCCGTCGGCCAGCAGGTCGCCGTAGGTGAGCTTGGCGGCGTTGAAGCCGTGGCCCCACGGCAGCTCGCGCACCTTGTTCACCACGACCGCGCCCTCCTGGCCGCCGTTCGTGGCGATCCAGAACAGCGGCGCGGACAGCGCCTCGCGGACGATGGCGACACCGGTCGCCTCGTCGCCGGTGAGGCCGAGGCCGCCGTCGAGCTCCTTGGCGAGCTGCACCAGGGCGGCGCCGCCGCCGGGCACGATGCCCTCCTCGACCGCGGCCTTGGTCGCGGCGACCGCGTCCTCGATGCGGTGCTTGCGCTCGGCCAGCTCGGTCTCGGTCGCCGCGCCGACCTTGATCACCGCGACACCGCCGGACAGCTTCGCGAGCCGCTCCTGCAGCTTCTCGCGGTCCCAGTCGGAGTCGGACGCCTCGATCTCCTTGCGGAGCTGCTCGGCGCGCCCGTCGACGTCGGCCTTGTTGCCGCCGCCCTCGATGAGGGTGGTGTCGTCCTTGGTGACCACGATGCGCCGGGCGGTGCCCAGCACGTCGAGGGTGGCCTCGGACAGCTTCAGCCCGACCTCGGCGGCGATGACCTGGCCGCCGGTGACGACGGCGAGGTCGTCCAGGAACGCCTTGCGCCGGTCGCCGAAGAACGGCGCCTTCACCGCGACAGCCTTGATCGTCTTGCGCAGGGCGTTGACCACCAGGGTGGACAGCGCCTCGCCCTCGACGTCCTCGGCCACGATGAGGACGGACTTGCCGCTCTCGGCGATCTTCTCCAGGACCGGCAGCAGGTCGGCCAGCGCGGAGATCTTCTCCCGGTGCAGCAGGATGTAGGCGTCCTCCAGGATCGCCTCCTGCGCCTCCGGGTCGGTGGCGAAGTGGGCCGAGACGAAGCCCTTGTCGAACTGGACGCCCTCGGTGATGACGAGTTCGGTGGCCAGTGTGGAGGACTCCTCCACGGTGATCACGCCGTCCTCGCCGACCTTCTCGATGGCCTCGCCGAGCAGCGCCCCGATCGAGGCGTCGCGGGAGGCGACGGTGCCGACCTGGGCGATGTTGTCGCGGCCCTTGACCGGCGTCGCCTTTGCCTTGAGGGCCTCGACGATGGCGTCGGACGCGGCCTGGATACCCACGCCGATGGACATCGGGTTCGCACCCGCGGCAACGTTGCGCAGGCCGACCCGGACCAGCGCCTGGGCGAGCACGGTGGCCGTGGTGGTGCCGTCACCGGCGACGTCGTTGGTCTTGGTGGCGACGTTCTTCGCGAGCTGGGCGCCCAGGTTCTCGAACGGGTCTTCCAGGTCGATCTCGCGCGCGATGGTCACGCCGTCGTTGGTGACGGTGGGTCCACCGAATTTCTTGGCGAGCACGACGTGGCGCCCGCGCGGGCCGAGGGTCACCTTGACCGTGTCGGCGAGCTTGTTCACCCCGCGCTCAAGGGCTCGACGAGCGTCCTCGTCGAAACTGATCTGCTTGGGCATTGACTACCTCTCGTGTGCATTGCGATCCCCGTGGGAACCCGCGAGCGCGCAAACGCCCCGGTGGCCCCGAACGGGGCCGCCGGGGCGTCCTTGCTTGGTCAGCCGGACGTCAGTTGATGACGGCCAGCACGTCGCGAGCGGAGAGGATGAGGTACTCCTCGCCGTTGTACTTGACCTCAGTGCCGCCGTACTTGGAGTAGATGACGACATCTCCGACAGCCACGTCCATGGGGACGCGGTTGCCCTTGTCGTCGATCCGGCCCGGGCCCACGGCCATGACCTTGCCCTCCTGGGGCTTCTCCTTGGCGGTGTCCGGGATGACAAGACCGGAGGCGGTCGTGGCCTCGGCCTCGCTCGCCTGGACAACGATCTTGTCTTCGAGCGGCTTGATGTTGACGCTCACCGCTGTGACCTCCACGGGTCGTCGAAAGCGTTGGCAGGTACCTAATGACAGTTCACGCGGTGCCGACCGGACGGCCGACCCCTCGTTACGGCTCCTGCCACCCCGCCGTCGCGGGTGCCGGGGCGGTACTGGTGCCGTGCATCTAGCACTCTACCCACGCGACTGCTAACCCTGCAACGACCCCCACCCGCGCGGTTCCTAGACTCGTTCGGTGACTGTTGTTCGAGCCGCGCTACCAGGGGACTTCGACCGGCTGCGGGCCATCGAGGTCGATGCGGGAGCAGCGTTCCAGGCGGTGGGGATGGACTTCATCGCCGACCTGCCCGCGCCGCCGGACAGTGTGTTGCGGCGGTACGCCGACGGCGGGCGGTGCTGGGTCGCGGACGAGCATGCGGCGCGAGCTGCCGGGAATGCACTCACTAGATAGATATCGTGGAAACAATTGACGTACACGCTCGCCGGCAGCAGAGTGATCGGCAGTCCGATCGCCCCGCTTCGGGAGGCTGCCCGTGTCGCGCACCCTGGCCCTTGCCGTCACCGCCCTGCTGTTGACCGGCACCGCCGCCCCGGTGGCCGCCGCGCCGACGCACGACGACGAGCGGCAACGTGACTTCAGCTCGGCCGCCGCCGAGTACGGCGTGCCCGAGCGGGTACTGCTCGGCGTCGCCTACCTGCAGTCGCGGTGGGATGCCAACGCGGGCACGCCCAGCACCGCGGCGGGCTACGGGCCGATGCACCTGACCGACGTGGAGACCGCCAACTCGGGCGGCAGCCACCACGACGAGGGCACCGAGGACCCGCGCGGCGACGACGCCCGAGCGGTGTTGACACCCGAGGCGGGCACGCCGGACCTCGACTCGCCGATGCTGCGCACCGCGGGCCTCGCCGCCGAACTGACCGGGCTCGACGCCGCCGAGTTGCGTACCGAGCCCGCCGCCAACATCCGTGGCGGCGCCGCGCTCCTCGCGCACTACCAGCGGGAGATCGGCCCCGCGAGTGCCGACCCGGCCGCCTGGTACGGCGCGGTCGCCCGCTACAGCGGCGCGACCGACACGGGCGCGGCGTCGACGTTCGCGGACGAGGTGTTCACCGTGCTCCGCGAGGGCGCCGAACGCACGACCGACGACGGCCAGCATGTCCGACTGGCCGCCTCCCCCGCCCTGACCCCCGACACGTCGTCGCTGGCGCGGCTCGGTCTGCGCCACACCGACCCGGACCGGGCCGAGTGCCCCCGCAACCTGGGCTGCGAGTGGATTCCCGCGCCGTACCAGGAGTTGCCGGGCAACGACTACGGCAACCACGACCAGGCGAACCGGCCGGTGAGCCAGAAGGTCGAGTACATCCTCATCCACGACACCGAGGCCACCTGGGACACCACCCTGCGCCTGGTGACCGACCCGACCTACGTCAGCTGGCACTACTCACTGCGCAGCAGCGACGGGCACATCGCCCAGCACGTGCGCACCGAGGACATCGGCTGGCACGCGGGCAACTGGTACGTCAACGCCAAGTCGATCGGCCTGGAGCACGAGGGTTTCGCCGCGCAGGGAAGCTGGTACACCGAGGCGATGTACCGCACGTCGGCGAAGCTGGTGCGGTATCTGGCCAAGAGGCACGACGTTCCGTTGGACCGCGCGCACATCATCGGGCACGACAACGTGCCGGGCACCACGCCCGCGAACGTGCGCGGCATGCACTGGGACCCGGGGCCGTACTGGGACTGGGCGCACTACATGGACCTGCTCGGCGCGCCGATCAAGGCCAAGGGCGGCCACCACGCCGGACTCGTGACGATCAACCCGGACTACCGCACGAACCAGCCCGCGTTCACCGGCTGCGTCACGGCCGGGATGCCGTGCGCACCGCGCGGGTCGACCTCGGTGGTGCTGCGCGGCGAACCCCGCGACGACGCGACGCTGCTGGTCGACATCGGACTGCGCCCGAACGGCACACCGTCCACAATGCACATCTCCGACCACGGCAGCCGCGTGGAGACCGGCCAGCGGTTCGCCGTCGCCGACCGCCAGGGCGACTGGACCGCGGTGTGGTACCTCGGCCAGAAGGGCTGGTTCCGCAGCCGCGACGCGGTGCCCGCGCGGGGCTCGGTGGTGACCGCGAAGCCAGGCGTGGCAAGCGTTCCGGTGTACGGCCGGGCGTACCCGGAGGCGGCGGCATACCCGGCAGGGGTACCCGTGCAGAGCGTCGTGCCGCTGCAGTACTCGCTGCCCGCCGGGCAGACCTACGCGCTGGGGCTGAGCACGCCGTCGGAGTACTACTGGGCGACGACGTTCGACGCGACCAACCACACGGTGGTGCGCGGGGAGCAGTACCTGCAGATCCAGTTCGGACACCGGATCGCCTACGTCCGCGCGGCCGACGTGGACGTACGCCGCGCCTGACTCGGTAGCGGAATTCGGGTGTCTTTCGGGACACCCGAATTCTGTTCGCCTAGACCGACACCGTGGACACCGGCAGGGCCGGGTTCGCCGAGAGATCCAAAGAGGACGGTTCGACCCCGGCCGCGACCAAGTGCGCGCCCAGTGCCGCCATCATCGCCCCGTTGTCGGTACAGAGGCGGGGGCGGGGGACGCGCAGCTCGATGCCCGCCGCCGCACAGCGTTCCGCGGCCAACTGCTTGAGCCGGGAGTTCGCCGCGACACCACCGGAGACGACCAGCGTGCCGATGCCGAACTCGGTCGCCGCGCGTACCGCTTTCGCCGTGAGCACGTCGGCGACGGCTTCCTGGAAAGACGCTGCCACGTCGTCGATCGGGACGGGTTCGCCGTCGCGCTCGCGGGCTTCGACCCAGCGGGCCACCGCGGTTTTGAGGCCGGAGAAGGAGAAGTCGAACTTCGCGTCGCGGGGACCGGTGAGGCCGCGGGGGAAGGCGATGGCGGACGGGTTGCCGCGCTGGGCGGCCGCGTCGATGGGTGGGCCGCCGGGGTAGGGCAGGCCGATGACGCGCGCGACCTTGTCATACGCCTCGCCTGCCGCGTCGTCGATGGTGGAGCCGATCTCGGTGATCTTCCCGGCCAGGTCGTCGATGCGCAGGATCTGGCTGTGGCCACCGGATACCAGCAGCGCCAGGCACGGCGACGGCAGCGGCCCGTGATCGAGGGTGTCGGCGGCGACGTGACCCGCGAGATGGTTGACGCCGTAGAGCGGGACGCCCAACGACATCGCGTACGCCTTCGCGGCCGAGACGCCGACCAGCAGCGCACCCGACAAGCCCGGACCACAGGTGACCGCGATGGCGTCCACATCGGACAGTCGGAGCCCCGCCGTGTCGAACGCGCGGCGCATGGTGGGCACCATGGCCTCAAGGTGCGCCCGGCTGGCCACTTCCGGTACCACACCGCCGAAGCGGGCATGCTGGTCGACGCTGGAGGCGACCTCGTCGGCGAGCAGGTCGAGGCCGCCGCCGGGGTTAAGCCGGACGATGCCGACGCCGGTCTCGTCGCAGGAGCTTTCGATGCCCAGGATGATCGTCACGTGGTCTCCTCCACCGGCACCGGCCGGGCCATGGTGTAGGCGTCCGCACCGGAGGGCTGGTAGTAGCGGCGCCGCAGGCCGATCGTGCTGAACCCGTGCGACTCGTAGAGCGCGATGGCGGCGACGTTGTCGACGCGCACTTCCAGGAACACCTGCGCGTCGGCCTCCTCGGCGCGCGCGAGCATCGCCCGCAGCAGCGCCTTGCCGATGCCCTTGCCCTGCCACGCCAGATCGACGCCGAGGGTGTGCACGCTGCCCTCCATGTCCCCGGGCACTCCGGCCAGCGACAGCCCCCCGTAGCCGACCAACTCCTCGCCGACGTAGGCGCCGAGGTAGTAGTGTCCCCAGTCCAATTCGGACGCGAACGCCGACTCGGTCCACGGATCCTCGCCGCCGAACAGGATCAGCTCCAGTTCGGCGCAGCGGCGCAAGTCCTTATGGCGCAACGGTTCTAGCCGGAACGTCATACTCGGCTCACCCGCTTGCGGGCGCCGGGCTCGACCGCGTCGGGCCTGCGCAGGTACAGCGGGGTGAGCGCGGCGGGCTCCGCGCCCGCGAGCAGGGCGGTGCGGGCGACGGCGACCAGACCGGCCGGGCTCGGGTGCTCGGGGTCGACCACCGGCAGGCTGAACACGCTCGCGTAGAGCCGGGCGCCTGCCGCACGAACCACGCCCAATTCGGCCAGTCGCTCGGCCAGTTCGGCGGGCGGGGTGACCGCGGGCTCGGTGATCCGGGCGCCCGCGGCATCGTAGGCAGCCCAGTAGACCTCGCGGCGGCGGGCGTCGGTGACGACCAGCAACGGCGGGCCGGGGGCGTCGGCGGCGATCGCGTCGAGCGAGCAGACCGGGTACACCGGGCGGTCCAGGCTGTGGCCGAGGGCGGCGGCGGTGACCATGCCCGCGCGCAGGCCGGTGAACGGACCGGGCCCGACCCCGCACACCAGCGCGTCGACGTCGGCCAGCGTGCGGCCCGCCGCCGCGAGGGCGTCGCGCAGGTGCGGGGTCAGCAGCTCGCCGTGCGCCTTGGCGTCGACGGTGACGCACTCGGCCAGCACGCGGGGGGTTCCGTCGGCGAGGTCGACGACTCCGGCGGTGACCGCGGGCGTCGCGGTGTCCATAGCGAGTACCAGCACGGTAGTCAAGGGTACGGCGCGCCCTCGACGTGATCGCCGCAACTCCCCGGAAACCCCGGGGACGCCATTAGGGTTGCCGAGTGCTGCTGCCCACCTTGGCCACGCCGGACGCGCGCGAAGCGCTCCGGTTCGGGCCCGACACCCTGACCCACGCCGAGCTGGCCCAGGCCGCCCAGGCGCTGGCGGCGCGGCTCGACGGGACCAACCGGGTCGCGGTGTGGGCCACGCCAACGCTGCACACCTGCGTGGCGGTCGTGGCCGCGCTGGTGGCGGGTGTGGCCGTCGTGCCGGTGAATCCGAAGGTCGGTGCGCGTGAGCTGGCGCACATCGTCGGGGACAGCGCGCCCGATCTGGTGCTCGCGGACCAAGCCGCCGAGTTGCCCGCGGCGCTGGCCGCGCTGCCGCGGGTCGACGTCGACCCGACCGACCGGCTCGACGGCGTCCTGCCTGCCGAGGCCGACCCGGAGGCCCCCGCGTTCATCGTCTACACCTCCGGCACCACCGGGCCGCCGAAGGGCGTGCTGCTGCCGCGCCGGGCCGTCGCGAGCAACCTCGACGCGCTGGCCGACGCGTGGAAGTGGACCGCGGCCGACGTGGTCGTGCACGCGCTGCCGCTGTTCCACGTGCACGGGCTGATCGTCGGCATGCTGGGGCCGCTGCGCCGCGGCGGCGCGGTGCACCACCTCGGCCGGTTCGACTCGCGCGCGGTCGCGGACGCGCTGGCCGGTCCCGCGACGATGATGTTCGGTGTTCCGACGATGTATCACCGACTCGCCGCGGACTGCGAGGCCGACCCGGCGCTGGCCGCGGCCGTCGGGCGGGCGCGGCTGCTGGTGTCGGGTTCGGCGGCGCTGCCCGCGGTCGACCACGCGCGGCTCACCAAGGCCACCGGGCAGCGGGTGGTGGAGCGCTACGGGATGACCGAGACGCTGATGAACTGCAGTGTCCGCGCCGCTGGCGACCGGCGGCCGGGCACGGTGGGGCTGCCGGTGGACGGCGTCGATCTGCGGCTGGTGGACGACGCGGGCGTGCCGTTGGCGGAGTTCGACGGCGAGACGGTGGGCGAGATCGAGGTGCGCGGGCCGAACCTGTTCCTCGGCTACCTGAACCGGCCGGACGCGACCGCGGAAGCGTTGCGGGACGGGTGGTTTCGCACGGGTGACATGGCCGTGCGCGAGCCGGACGGCTACCTGCGGATCGTCGGGCGGCGGGCCACCGACCTGATCAAGAGCGGCGGCTACAAGATCGGTGCGGGCGAGATCGAGAACGCGCTGCTGGAGCACCCCGGGGTCGCCGAGGCCGCGGTGACCGGCGAACCGGACGACGACCTCGGCGAGCGGATCGTGGCCTGGATCGTGGCCGAGGGCGACCGTCCGTCCGAAGTGGAGCTTGCCGACCACGTGGCGCGACTGCTGTCGCCGCACAAGCGGCCCCGGGTAGTGCGGTACCTGGATTCGTTGCCCCGCAACGACATGGGCAAGGTCACCAAGCGGGCACTGCGTGGCTGACGGCGGCGCGCGGGACATCGTCACCGCGATCTCCACCGGCTTCGTTGAGTTCACTGTGGACGGTCCGGCGCGCTCCGGCCCGAACGGCCCGCTGGACTGGTCCGGCTACGCCGAGGCCCGTGCGCGCGCCGTGGAACGGTCGGGGGAGACCGAGTCGGTGATCGTCGGCGAGGGCCGGATCGGCGACACCGCGGCGGTGCTGGTGGCCTTCGACTTCCGGTTTTTCGGCGGTTCGGTCGGCACCGGTACCGGCGACCGGATCGAGTACGCCTTCGCCCGTGCCCGCGAGACCCGCACGCCGCTGGTGTCGCTCATCGCGACCGGCGGCAGCCGCATGCACGAGGGAATGCTGTCGCTGCGCCAACTCCAGCGCATCGCGCGGCAGTCGACGCTGCTGCGCACGGCGGGTGTGCCGCAGGTGTCGGTACTGCGCGACCCGACGACCGGCGGGGTGTGGGCCTCGCTGGGCGCGGGCGCGGACGTGGTGATCGGCGTCGCGGGGGCGCAGATCGGGTTCGCGGGCAGGCGCGTGCGGGCAGCGGTCGACGCCTACGACCCGGCATACACGGCAGAGGGGCAGCTCGCGAGCGGACACGTGGACGAGGTGTGCCGGCCCGACGACCTTGCCGACGTACTCGCGGAATGGTTGGTACTGCTGGGTTCCGGCACACCCGAGCCCGCCGAGTTGCCGCGCGCGCTCGGGTCGGCGGAGTCGTCCGGCGACGGCTGGGCGGCGGTTCAGCGCGCCAGGTCGGCGGGCAGGCCGCACGCGGAGGCGTACCTGGACGACTACTTCGACCTGCGCAGAACCATTTCCGGCGACCGCGCGGGCGGCGTCGACGCGGGCATGTTCTGCGGCGTCGGTCTGCGCGGCAGGCGGGCGATCGCCTTCGCCGCGCAGGCGGGCACCGCGACGACACCGGCCGGATTTCGCACCGCCAGCAGGCTGATCCGGCTCGCCGAACGGCTCGGCCTGCCGGTGCTGACCCTGATCGACACGCCGGGCGCGGCCAACGACGCGGCCGCCGAACGCGCGGGCGTCGGCCCGGCGATCGCGGAACTGTTCGGCTGTGTCGCCGCCGCGCGGGTTCCCGTCACCACGCTGGTCATCGGCGAGGGCGGCTCGGGCGGCGCGCTGGCGCTGGCCGCGCCGGACCGCACGTGGATCACCCCGGACGCCTACTTCTCCGTCATCGCACCGGAACTGAGCGCGGCCATCCTCAAGCGCCCCGCCACCGAGGTCCCGTCAACGGCCGAGCAACTGCGCCTGCGACCGCGGGACCTGGTCGATCTCGGTGTGGTGCGCGGAATCGCGCGCTAACGCCAGCCGTCCAGGATCGCGGGCAGGTCCGACAGGCGCTGCACCACCGCGTCCGGCTCGACGTCGACCGGCACTCGCTGGTGCACCGGGATGTCGCTGTGCGGCACCAGAACCGCGCGCATCCCGGCCGCCTTGGCGCCGCTGATGTCGTCGTGCGGGCGGTCGCCGACGTAGACGCAGTCAGCCGGATCGTCCACCCCAACGGCCAGCATGGCCGCCTCGAACGCCGTCCGATGTGGCTTGGTGTAAGGAAGATCGCTGCTCCACACCCGGCCGTCGAACAGGTCGCGGACGCCGTCGCGGTGCAGCACCTCCTCGTGCCAGGCCGCGGGCCACGAGGTGGAGGACAGCACCCCGGTGCGCAGGCCGCGCTCCTTGAGCGCACCGAGCAGGGGCGCGACGTCGGGATCGGTCAGCGTGGCGGGATTCCAGTACTCGCGCAGCGCGGTCAGCGCCGGTTCCTCGTGCGGGGCCCCGGCTGTGTCGAGCACGTACGCCAAGGTGAACGCGGTGTGCTCGACGCGGACCCGCTGCCACGCGGCGTCTTCGGCGGCGAACACCGCGGCGGCGAGTTCCCCTGCGGCGACCGGGTTTCCGGGGTGCACGACGTCGGCGTAGGCCCGCCAGGCCGCGAGGTGGTCCATGGTCACCCACGGGGTCAGCGTGCCGCCCCAGTCGAAGATCACCGCGCGCATGCCGACCACCCTACGGCGCGGTCGATCCACGCGCCGTGCGGTTCGAGGGTGGCCAGCCGGGTGTCGTCGGGGCGGCGGTCGAGCCGGATCAGCAGGTGGTCGTCGGACAGCCGGGATGCCGCGCCCTCGCCCCATTCGACAACGACCACCGCCGCCACCAACTCGGTGTCCAGGTCGAGATCGTCGAGTTCGTCGAGATCGCCACCCAGCCGGTAG
Source organism: Actinokineospora sp. (assembly GCF_052390155.1). Classification (NCBI taxonomy): domain Bacteria; kingdom Bacillati; phylum Actinomycetota; class Actinomycetes; order Pseudonocardiales; family Pseudonocardiaceae; genus Actinokineospora; species Actinokineospora sp. The sequence continues at coordinate 13,754 of NZ_JBQTHF010000029.1, forward strand.
GCGTCGACGTGGACCAGCGGGATGCCGCGCTCGCCCGCCCGGTGTTCGCGGGCGATGATGAAGGTGGGGCTGCTGACCCGGCCCTTGACGCCCAGCCCGGCCGCGATTCCCTTGGCCACCACCGTTTTCCCCGCGCCGAGCGGCCCGGCGAGCAGGATCAGGTCGCCCGCGCGCAGCACCTCGCCCAGCCTGCGGCCGAACTCGAAGGTGTCCTCGGCCGCGGCCAGCTCCATCGGCTCAACCACGCTGCCACCACCATTTCCGGCCCGCGCCCCGGCCGCGCGCGCATTCCCGCAGCAGACCCAGCAGGTGCTCGTTGACCAACTCCGGCTGCTCCATCATCACCATGTGTCCCGCGCCCCGCACCCGGACCAGCTCCGCGTCGGGCAGTTCGGCCGCGATCCGCTCCGCGTGCGCGAACGGCGTCATCCAGTCCGCGTCGCCGCTGATCACCAGGACACGGCAGTGTTTCAGGCCCGCCAGCGCCGCGTATCGGTTGTGGCTGCCCAAAGTCTCGATGAAGTCCGCCAACACCCGCACGGGCGTCACGTTCAGCATGTCCACCAGGAAGTCGACCAGGCTCGGACTCACGCTGCGCGAGCCGAAGCCCACCGTGCGCACCGCGCGGCGGGTGAGCTGGCCGCCCGCAGCGCGGACCAGTTCGACCAGGCCGGGCTGCCACTCGGCGAACCGGCCGACGATGCGGGTCACCGGGTTGTACTTGGACAGCAGCGGTCGCGGCAGCCCCTGCTTGCCGACCTCGCCTGCCGACGTGCCGATCAGGGCGACGCCGCGGACCCGGTCGGCGAACAGGTCGGGGTGGCGTTCAGCGAGCGCCATGACGACCATGCCGCCCATCGAGTGTCCGATAAGGATGATCGGACCGGTGGGCACGACGGCGCGGATCACGTCGTCCAGGTCGCTCGCGAGCTGCTCGATGGAGCTGGTCTTGACGTTCGCGCGCTCGGACCGGCCGTGGCTGCGGTGGTCGTACAGCACCAGGCGCACCCGGGGATCGGTGGACTCGGGCAGGTCGCGGCGCTGGAAGTGCCAGCAGCGGCGGCTCAGCGCGAAACCGTGCACCAGCACCACGGTCAGGTCGGGGTCGCCGCCGTCGACGGGGTCGACCTCCTCGACCGAGATGGCCATGCCGTCGTCGGTGGCGACCGTGCACGACCGGTCGGAAGCGAGCTGTCCCAACGGTTCGCCCGCGTGCAGCTCGTCAGGCTTGCGCTTGCGGGCCGAGCGGACGGCGAGGGCGGCGCCGCCCACCGCGACCCCGACGGCGGCCGTCGCGACCCGTGTCGACCAGTTCATCCGACCTCGCCGAGGTAGGTGCGCGTGACGCGCGGGCGGTACATGCCGGTGACGATCTCGTAGTCGATGGTGCCGATCGTGTCGGCCCACTCGGTCGCCGTGGGCTCGCCGCGCGCGCCCGAGCCGAACAGCACGACCTCATCGCCCAGGTACACGTCGTCATCGCCGCAGTCGACCACGATCTGGTCCATGCACACGCGGCCGCGCACGGGCCTGCGCTTGCCCGCCAGCAGCACCTCGAAGCGCCCGGACAGCGCACGCGGGATGCCATCGGCGTAGCCGACCGGCACCAGCGCGAGAGTCGTGTCCCGGTCCGCGGTCCACGTCTGTCCATAAGAGACAGACTCGCCCGCGGGGACCCGCTTCAGCAGCGCCACCGACGACCGGAACGTCATCGCCGGACGCAGGTCTTCCTGTTGTGGCAACGGATTGAGCCCGTACATGGCGATGCCGACCCGCACCAGGTCGAAGTGCAGGTCCGGCCGGTTCAGCGTGGCGGCGGAGTTCGCGAGGTGCCTGCGCGGCGCCAGTCCGGCGTCGAGCGCGACCTGGTACGCCTCGGCGAACCGCTCGGCCTGCCGGTCGGTCGCCGGGTTGTCCGGCTCGTCCGCGCACGCCAGGTGCGACCAGATCGCGTACACCTCGTTGTCCGACCCGGCCGCGGCGGCGACCAGCTCGGCCCACCGCGCGCGCGGGCAACCGTTGCGGCACAACCCGGTATCGATCTTCAGGTGCACCCGCGCGCCGGACAACCCGCGCAGTTGGTCCACACTGGACACTGACACGTCGACGCCCGCCGAGACCGCGGCGGACAGGTCGGTGTCCGCGATGTCCAGCCAGGCCAACACGGGCGCGGTGATCCCGGCCGCGCGCAGCGCCAGTGCCTCGGCCAGCGAGCACGAACCCAGCCAGGTCGCCCCGGCGGACAACGCGGCCCGCGCGACCGGGACGGCGCCGTGGCCGTAGCCGTCGGCCTTCACCACGGCCATGGTCTCCGCGCCGCCCGCGCGGGCGGCGAGCAGCGCGACGTTGTGCCGAAGGAGGTCGAGGTCGACGGTCACTTCGGCGCGGGGGATCATCTGATCAGCCATGACACCGCCAATGCTTGCACAGCGCGCTCAGCGGGCGAGCGCGCGGATCGCGTCGGGAACCGCGGCCACGATCGCCGACGCCGGGGCGGGCGCGCCTCGCGCGGCCAGTTCCCCCGCCCGGACGTGCACCCAGGCCGCGCACCCGGCGGCGAGCACCGGCGGCAGGCCCGCCGCCAGCAGCGCGCCGACGAGGCCGGACAGCACGTCGCCGGAGCCCGCGGTGGCCGGCCAGTGCGAGCGGGCCGGGTTGACCAGCACCCGGCCATCCGGCCCGGCGATAACCGTGGCGTGCCCCTTGAGCAGCACGGTCGCGTCGAGCTTCGCGGCCAGCGCGCGAGCCGCGCCGACCCGGTCGGTGCCCAGCCGGATGCCCAGCGGCTCGGCGATCCGGGCGAACTCCCGGTCGTGCGGGGTGAGCAGCACGGGCGCGTCGGGGTCGCGGGCGTCCCACAGCTCGGGGCGCGCGCCGAGCAGGGTGATGCCGTCGGCGTCCACACAGGTCGGCACGCCCTGGTCGAGCACGTGCGCGAGCACCTCCGCGGCCACTGTGCCGGTGCCCAGGCCAGGGCCGACCACCCACGCCTGCACCCGGCCCGCGTCCTCGACCGAGCCGGTCGCCACGACCTCAGGCCAGCGCCTGCGCACCTCCTCGGCCGCCGTGCCCGCGTAGCGGGTCAGGCCGGATGTGGCGAGGACGGCGGACCCCACGGCGAGCACCGCGGCCCCCGGGTAGACCGCCGATCCGGCGGCGAGCCCCACGACGCCCTGGGTGTACTTGTCGTCGCCCGGGCCCGGCAGCGGCCACGCTCGGGCCACGTCGGCGCGGTCGAGTACCTGGAAATCGGGCTCGCCCAGTTCCGGTCCGAGGCCGAGGTGGACCAGGTGCAGCGCACCGCAGCGGACCGGGTCGAGGACGTGCACGGGCTTGTACGCGCCGAAGGTGACGGTGACATCGGCGCGCACGGCGGGCCCGTCGATCGCACCGGTGTCCGGGTCGATGCCGCTGGGCAGGTCGACCGCCAGCACGGGCGCGCGCACCCGGGCCACCAGCGCCGCGGCCGATGGCCGCAGTGACCCGCGCGCGGACAGGCCGACGATGCCGTCCACCACCAGGTCCGCGGACTCGATGTCGGCGGCGGACCCCACGCGCCCGCCCGCGCGGCGCAGGGCGGCCAGGCCATCGGCGTGCGCACGATCCGGGTCGAGCAGCACCGCGGCGACCCCGACCGACCGCCGCCGCAACAGTGCGCCTGCCCACAGCGCGTCGCCACCGTTGTCGCCCGCGCCGACCAGCAGCACGACCCGGCGGCCCGCGACGCCACCCGTGCGCTCGGCGAGCATGCGAGCCGCATGCAGTGCGACGCCATACGCCGCACGACGCATCAGTGCGCCGGGCGCGGACCTGGCGAGCACCCGGCCCTCGGCCTCCCGGACGTGCCCGGTGGTCCAGACACCCCGCATGCGGCTCCTACTCGACCGTGACGGACTTCGCCAGGTTGCGCGGCTTGTCCACGTCGTAGCCGCGCGAGCGGGCGATCTCGGCGGCCAGGATCTGCAGCGGCACGGTGGACACCAGCGGCTGCAGCAGCGTCGGCACCGCGGGCACCTCGATCAGCTCGTCGGCGAACGGGCGCACGGTCTCGTCGCCCTCCTCCGCGATCACAATGGTGCGCGCGCCGCGGGCCTGGATCTCACTGATGTTGGACACCAGCTTCGAGTGCAGCACCGCCCGCCCCTTCGGCGACGGCATCACCACCACGACCGGCAGCCCCTGCTCGATCAACGCGATCGGCCCGTGCTTCAGCTCGCCCGCCGCGAAGCCCTCGGCGTGCATGTAGGCCAGCTCCTTGAGCTTGAGCGCGCCCTCCAGGGCCACCGGGTAGCCGACGTGCCTGCCCAGGAACAGCACCGCCTTGGAGTCCGCCAGCTCGCGGCCCAGCGCCCGGACCTGGTCGGCCGAGCCGAGCACCTGGCGGACCGCGGCGGGCATGGCCGCCAGCTCGTGGAACTCGCGGGCGATCTCGTCGGCGTACTTGGTGCCGCGCGCCTGCGCCAAGGCCAGCCCGACCAGGTAGTTCGCCGCGATCTGGGCGAGGAACGCCTTGGTGGACGCGACCCCGATCTCCGGGCCCGCGTGCGTGTAGAGCACCGCGTCGGACTCACGCGGGATCTGCGCGCCGTTGGTGTTGCAGACCGCCAGCACCCGCGCCTTCTGCTCCCGCGCGTGCCGCACGGCCTCCAGCGTGTCGGCGGTCTCGCCGGACTGGGACACCGCCACCACGAGGGTGTCGCGGTCGAGCACGGGGTCGCGGTAGCGGAACTCCGAGGCCAGCTCGACCTCGACCGGCAGCCGGGTCCAGTGCTCGATGGCGTACTTGGCGACGAGGCCGGAGTGGTAGGCCGAGCCGCAGGCCACGACGAACACCTTGTCCACGTCGCGCAGATCCTGGTCGGCCAGGCGCTGCTCGTCGAGCACGATCCGGCCGTCGACGAAGTGCCCGCGCAGCGTGTTGGCCAGCGCCTCGGGCTGCTCCTCGATCTCCTTGAGCATGAAGTACTCGTGGCCGCCCTTCTCGGCGGCCGAGAGGTCCCAGTCGACGGTGAACGGCTTCACCGGGGCGGGCTCGCCGTGGAAGTCGATCACCTCGTAGCCCGCGCGGGTGATCACCACGACCTGGTCCTGGCCCAGCTCGACCGCCTCGCGGGTGTGCTCGATGAACGCGGCCACATCGGAGGCGACGAACGTCTCCCCCGCGCCGATGCCCACCACCAGCGGCGACGACCGGCGCGCCGCGACGATCTGGTCCGGCTCGTCCACATGCGTCACCACCAGCGTGAACGCGCCTTCGAGCCTGCGGCAGATCGCCCGCACACTGGCGGGCAGGTCGCCCGCGGTGTCGCCCGCCGCGTAGGCCCGGGCGATCAGGTGGGCCGCGGTCTCGGTGTCGGTGTCGCTGGCGAACTCGACGCCCGTGGCCTCCAGCTCACCGCGCAGCGCGACGAAGTTCTCGATGATGCCGTTGTGCACCACCGCGACCTTGCCCGCGGTGTCGCGGTGCGGATGGGAGTTGCGGTCGACCGGAGCGCCGTGCGTGGCCCACCGGGTGTGGCCCATGCCCGCGGTGCCGGTGAAGCCGTCGCGCCCGACCTCGTCGAGCCGGGCCTCCAGGTTCGCCAGCCTGCCTGCCTTGCGCTCGACCGCCAGCGCACCCGCGCCGCTGAGCACCGCGACTCCAGCCGAGTCGTAGCCCCGGTACTCCAGGCGCCGAAGTCCATTCAGTACCACGTCGAGCGCCGCTCGGTGGCCTACGTATCCCACGATTCCGCACACGGGCACCAGGGTAACCAGCCCGGGCCCAGACGTCGGCACGCCTGCCATGGCGGCCACCACTAAGCTGCCCGCATGGCACGCAAGGCCAAGCACCTGCTCGACGAACTGGCTCGCCGGGGGCCGCACGAAGTCCTGCGCGGCGACCTCGCCCTCGTCGGCATGCCCGGGCTGGTCTACACCCCGAAATCCGGCCTCGGCCTGCCCGCGGTCGCGTTCGGCCACGGCTGGCTGCAACCGCCGACCCGCTACGCGGACCTGTTCCGGCACCTGGCGTCCTGGGGCATCGTCGTCGCCGCGCCCGGCACGCACACCGGGCCGCTCGGCTCGCACCGGCTGCTCGCCGCCGACCTGCGCACCGCGCTCGACGTGTGCGTCGGTGTGCGCCTGGGCGATGGCGACATCAGCGTCGACCCGGACCGGCTCGGCCTCGCCGGACACTCCACCGGCGGCGGCAGCGCGGTGCTCGCGGCGGCCGACGACGGCCGGGTGCGCGCGGTGGCCACGCTGGCCGCGTCCCAGACCAAACCGTTCGCCACCGAGGCCGCGCGCTCGTGCGGCATGCCCGGCCTGCACCTGGCCGCAGGCCACGACCTGGTGGCGCCGCCCGCATCCAACGCCGAACTGATCGCGCGCGCGTGGGGCGGGCCGGTGCAGGTGCGGACCCTGCCCAAGGCCAGCCACCTGGGGTTCACCGAGGGCAGGCACTGGAGCGGCCTGCTCGTGCACGGCAAGGCCGAGCACGCGACCCACCGGATCGCGCGGGCGCTGCTGACCGCGTTCTTCCTGGTCCACCTGACCGGCGAGGCCGACTACCTGCCGCTGGTCGAGGAAGACCTCAAGGGCGCCGAGATCACCTACGACGGCGACGACGACCTCGCCGCGACCCCCGCGTAGCGCTCACTCCCGCCGGTCGACCCAGTTGCGGCTCGACCAGTCGTCGTCCGAGTCGTCCTCGGGCGCGGGACGGACGATCGGCGCGGCGTCGTGCGGGCCGGGCGACGGATACCGATCCGGCGCGGGGCGGTCGCGGTCCTGGGCGGGGTTGTCCTCGCTGCCGATGGTCAGCAAGGTCGACTTGTCCGCCCGCGGCCCCCAGGATTTCGCGGCCTCGTCGCCCTTGTCGTCCTCGCGGCGCTGCCGCAGCTCGGCGAGCAGGTCGGCGTCGGCGCGGTCGCGGTCCTCGGTCCGCTTCGCCAGGTCGGCGGCGCGCTTGTCGAATTCGTCACCGATCTCGGCGACCGCGGCCCGCCGCCGGTACCTCGACTCCTCGAACGGCGCGACGGCCTCGCGAAAGACCGGGTTGCGATCGTCCAACACCGGAATCCTCCTCACCGGTTGCTGTCGCCGAGGGCGCCGCTGACGCGGACCTCGGCGTCCTCGTAGTCGTCGTCGAACAGCTCGCCCTGGGTCCGCCACTGGCTGCCCCCGCGGTCCTGGTCGCCCGACCCACCCGCGCCGCCGCCCATGCCGCCCATCATGGGCATGCCGCCGCCGAGCCCGGACCCACTCTGGCCGCCCGGCTGCGCGTGGCCCGACCCGGACTCCGCCTGGGCGCTGGACAGGCCCGCCTCACCGGCGCCCGCGGTCTGGGAGTCGCCGGACGGGCCCGCGGCCTCGTCGCCGAACACGCTGCCCGCCGCGCCCCACAGGCCCGCGCCGCTGTCGCTCGCCGCGAAGGTCGACTGTGGACTGTCCCCGACCGTCTGCCCGGACTCGGAACCACCCGCGCCTGCGCCCGATCCACCCGCGACCGACTCGGCGGCAGGCTGTCCACTCGCGACCGACTCGGGAGCACCCGGTCCACTCGCGACGGACGCGCGGTCGGCCTGCCCACCCGCGGCATCGGGTGCGGCGGTCGCCGGTTCGATCTTGGGGTGCGCCGGGTCCTGGTAGTCGAGGGTGTAGGTGGTCGGGTCGCCGGAGCCGTCGTCCAGGGTGATCCGCACGGTGTCGGGCGATCCGTCGGGCCGCTCGGCGGTGATGGTCAGCCCACCGTCCTCGACGACCACCTTGCCGTCCGGGCCCGCCTGGACCTGCTCGACACCCGCGGAAACAGCGCCATCGGCGGGGTACGGCAGTGTCCGCACCGGCTGGTCCGCCCCGGGCTCGGCCGCGGCGGCGAAGTCCAGCTCGTAGGTCTTCGGGGTGCCGGACCCGTCGTCCACGGTGACCTTGACCCGACCCTGACCGTCCGGGCTGTCGACCGAGATGGTCCGGTCGCCGTCCTTGATGGTCACCGTCTCCGGCGGGCCCGCCGCGGGCGTTCCGCCGAGTCCGGGCGACGCGCTCGTGGGGTCCGTCCCAGCCGGATCGGTGGCCTGCGGCATCTCCGGCGCCGCGGACATCGCGGGCATCGCGGGCATCGCGGGCACAGCGGGCGGGGTAGGCCCACCGCCACCGCCGCCACCACCGGGATTCCTGGTCGACTCACCGGGGTCCCGCGGCTGGTCGACGGGCTCGCGCGGCTGCTCCGGTGGCGTCTGCGGCGCGGGCGGCGCGATCTTGGCGAACGGGTCGGCCGCGCTCGGCTCGCCGGTCTTGCCCGCGATGGTCAGCGGACCGGTCACGTCGCCGAACAGCTCGAAATCGGCCTTCACCGCGTCGCAGCAGGTCTTGATCCTGGCCCGCCACTCGGTGACGACCTCGTTGTACTGCGAGGCGAGGTCGTCGAGCCAGAACACGGCCCTGGTGATCTCCTCGTAGAGCCGCAGACCTTCCGGGAACGGCCCGTAGTGGTCGTAGGCGATGTCGATACAGAACTCGTAGTCCTCCCGCGCCCGGTCCACAATGGACCGCAGGTTGGGGAATCCCTGGCTGGCGATCGTGTTGAGACCATCGATCTTGTACGAGATGTTGCTGAGGAAACCGGCGTCGGTGTTGCCGTAGATGCCGACGAACTGGCCGCCGCGCTGGTCCGGGTCGGCGAACTTGACGAGTTCGTCCACTGCCTCACTGGTGTTGCGCCACAGCCCGAGGACCGCGCCGGACAGCTTGGTGTTGCTGTCCTGGTAGAGGGTCGCCCCCGCGACGACATCGTCGAACTTGGCCAGCGCCGCGGTAGCCGCATCGCCCCGCCACACCGTGCCGATACCCGAGTGCGCGGCGGTCATCGCGGCGGTGAGACCGCCGCCGACCTCGCTCATCTTCGCCAGGCGCCCGTACATGTCGTACAGGTGGCCCCAGTTGATCGGCTCCAGCTTGGGGATGTTCTTCTCCTCGTCCCCATCTCCGTAAACCCAGGCGCCCCAACCCTTCCTGGCGAATGTGTGGTCGCGCCAGCGCTCGTAGAGGCCGCCGAACTGGCCCCGCGAGAGCAGGTCGCGCAGCTTCTGCGCGTGGGCGAGGGTGTTGCGGCCGGTGTGGTTGGCGTTGACGTTCGGCGGCTCCTCCTCGACGATCGCGAAGATCGCATCCGCCTCGTTGGTGATCGCGCCCATGTCAGATCCCACCCGCCGACCGGTTGAGCAGCGCGGTGCTCTGCGCCTCGTTGTCGACCTGGAGCCCGGCCGCGGACTTCAGCGCCGCCTCGGTGCCCTGCACGAGGGTGCCGACGTAGCCGACCGACTGCGCGAGGGACGCGACCACCTCAAGGAACCGGCCCGCCGCGCGCTGCGCCGTCGGGAGATCCCCGAAGTCGGCCTGTGTGAGTGGACTGGCGGCCGCGAACGTGCCCGCGGCCACCGTCGCGTCGCCCAGTTCGCCAAGCTCGTAGGCGATGGCCGACACGGCTCCCGGGTCCATCTCGGTGCTGCCCTGCTGCGGTGGCGCGTCCGGCATAACTCCCCCTTGCCCCTGACTGGTACCGATCAACTCCCATCCGACGCATGGGTGACGCCGATGGTGCCGATAAGTAAGCAAGAGCAAATGTACTCAGCGGACCGGACGCGCCGCGGCCAGTCGGCGGGATTCACCACTGTCAGTGAGCGGGCTGTCAGTGCGCGGCCGAGACGACCCCGGCCAACCGTTCGGCGGCGGACTGGGCAACCTCGTGGCTCGGCGCCTCGACCATGACGCGCACCAACTGCTCGGTGCCCGACGGGCGCAGCAGCACGCGGCCGGTGTCGCCCAGCTCGGCCGACACCGCGGCGACGGCTGCGCTCACCGCGGGTGACGCGGCGACGGTGGCCTTGTCGGCGACCCGCACGTTCAGCAGCACCTGCGGGAGCCTGCGCATGGCGCCCGCCAGGTCGGCCAGGGAACGGCCGGTGCCCGCCATCCTGGCCATCAGGCGCATCGCGGTCAGCAGGCCGTCGCCGGTGGTGGCGTAGGTCGGGAGCAGGACGTGGCCGGACTGCTCGCCGCCGAGGGACAGCCCCCGCGCGCGCAGCTCGGCCAGCACGTACCGGTCACCCACCGAGGTGGTGTGCAGCCCGATGCCCGCCTCGCGCATGGCCAGGTGCAGGCCCAGGTTGCTCATCACGGTGACGACGAGCGTGTCCTCGATCAGCTCGCCCGCCTCCTTCATGGCCATCGCGAGCACGACCATGATCTGGTCGCCGTCGATGATCTCGCCTGCGGCGTCCACCGCGAGACAGCGGTCCGCGTCACCGTCGTGGGCGATGCCCAGGTGCGCGCCCTCGGCGACGACGGTGGCCCGCAGCGCGTCGAGGTGGGTCGAGCCGCAGTTGTCGTTGATGTTCTCGCCGTCGGGCAGGGCGTGGATCGCGATGACCTCGGCGCCCGCCTCGCGGTACGCCTGCGGGGCCGCGGCCCAGGCGGCGCCGTTCGCGCAGTCGACCACCACGCGCAGCCCGTCGAGCCGGTTCGGGATCGACTTGAGCAGGTGGGCGATGTAGCGGTCGTGGGCGTCGTTGATGTCGTAGACGCGGCCGACAGCCGCGCCGGTCGGCCGGGCGGCGGCGTGACCGAGACCGGCCTCGATCTCGTCCTCGATGGCGTCGGCCAGCTTGTGCCCGCCCGCGGCGAACAACTTGATGCCGTTGTCGGGCATCGGGTTGTGCGAGGCGGAGATCATCACGCCCAGGTCGGCGTTCAGCTCGGCAACCAGGTGGGCCACGCCGGGCGTGGGCAGCACCCCGACCTGCATGACGTCGGCACCCGCGGAGGTCAGGCCCGCGCAGACGGCGGCCTGCAGCATCTCACCGCTGGCCCGCGGGTCGCGGCCGACCACCGCGACGGGCCGATGCGAGCTGTCGTGCGCGGCGAGCACCCTGGCCGCCGACGCCGCGACCGAGAGCACCAGTTCCGGGGTGAGATCGGAGTTCGCGAGGCCGCGCACCCCGTCGGTGCCGAACAGTCGGGCCATGTCGGGTACCTCCGCCGCGCTGGGGATTGGGGAAAGAGCGTAAGACACCAGAGAAAAACACAGCGGGAGCAGCAGTTCGGATCGCGAACCTGCTGCTCCCGCTGGAAGGGCTGACCGGAGGGTCAGCGCTTGCTGTACTGCGGTGCCTTGCGGGCCTTCTTGAGGCCGTACTTCTTGCGCTCCTTGGCCCGCGGGTCGCGGGTGAGGAAGCCGGCCTTCTTCAGGGCCGGGCGGTCCTCGCTGTCCAGCTCGATCAGCGCGCGGGCGATCGCCAGCCGCAGCGCACCGGCCTGGCCGGTGATGCCGCCGCCGTGCAGGTTGGCGCGGATGTCGAAGGACTCGGGCTTCTCGACCAGCACCAGCGGCTCGCGGATGAGCTGCTGGTGGACCTTGTTCGGGAAGTACTCCTCCAGCGTCTTGCCGTTGAGGAGGAACTTGCCGCTGCCCGTGACGATCCGCACGCGGACGATGGCCTGCTTGCGGCGGCCGACGGTCTGGGCGGTCTCGGAGGTCAGGTGCGGCAGCACGGGGGCGGCGTCGTCGCCCTCGGGAGCCTCGGTGTCGGTGCTCTCCGCGACGACGGCGGTCTCGGCGACATCGGCGGTCTCCGCGACATCGGCAGTCTCCGCGACGTCAGCGGTCTCCGCGACATCGGCAGTCTCCGCGACGTCAGCGGTCTCGGGAGCCTCGGCCACCTCGGCGGCGGCCTCGGTCTCGGCGACCTCGACGGCCTCGGGGGCCTCGTCGGTGTCGGTGGTCACGACATCCTCACTCACTTGGCGACCTTCGCAATCTCGTACGGCGTGGGCTGCTGGGCGGCGTGGGGGTGCGCCGGGCCTGCGTAGACCTTGAGCTTCTTCCCCTGGGCGCGGCCGAGCTTGTTCTTCGGCAGCATGCCCTTGACGACCTTCTCCAGCAGCCGGTCGGGGCGCGAGTCGAGCAGCTCACCGAAGGAGCGCTTGCGCAGACCGCCCGGGTAACCGCTGTGCCGGTAGGCGAACGCCTGGTCCCGCTTGTTGCCGGTCAGGGCGACCTTCTCGGCGTTGACGATGACGACGAAGTCGCCGGTGTCCACATGGGGGGCGAAGGTGGGCTTGTGCTTGCCGCGCAGGAGCGTGGCTACCTGCGTGGCGAGACGGCCGAGCACCACGTCCTCGGCATCGATCACGTGCCAGGCGCGGTCGACCTCGCCGGGCTTAGGGCTGTACGTGGGCACGGGTCTACCTCATCGTCAACTTGCTTCATGGGTGCCTGTGCGGGCCTCACCTCTGGCTGCTTGGGACACCCAGAGGCGCGCAACGCCGCTCGACTCGCATTTGACCAGTCGAGCTTTACGCCCCGCGCCGCACAACAAAGTAAGAAGATACCGGGTCCGCCCGCGGAGGGTCAAAACGGGTGCCGGTTGACCCCTGGCGAAGGGCACGACACCCGGTCCGGGGCCGGTCCCGGAGGCCGACGCAGACACCCGAGTGGGGCCCGGGAACATCTCCGGGCCCCACTCGGGAGTTTGGTAGTCGGCTACCGCGACGAGCGCGGGATCAGCCCCACTTGCTGGCGTTGGCCTTCTCGGTGGCCTCGTAGTTCTCACCGGAGTGCTGCACGGCCACGCTGATCGAGCTGAGGACCTGCTTGAGCTCGTCGTAGGCGGTGTTCCACTGCGCCTGCTTGGCGGCCCAGGCCTCCTTGGCGTCACCGGTGTAGCCGGCGTCCAACGGCGCGAGCCGGGACCTGAGGTCACTCAGCAGGTTTTCGAGCTGCGAGGACGTGGAGTTGATCGACGAGGCAGCGTTCGCGACCTCCGCGAAGTTGACGCTGATCATGTCGTTGGGCATTGCGATGTCTCCCTGAGTCTTGAAGTCCCGAAGTCGGAAAAGGTCTCGAACGAGGTGGAGATCAGGTGCGGAGCGAGCAACGTCAGCCGAGGACGTTCGTGATGGTGCTCATCGACTGCGAGGCTTCCTCTTCCTGACGGGTGTAGGCCACGTTCGAGTCCTTGAGCTGCTGGGAGATCGCGGCGAGCGCGTCGTGCAGCTTGGCGGAGTCGGCGTAGTAGCGGTCCATCAGCGTGGCGAACGCCATGGACGCGGTGCCCTTCCAGTTGTTGCGCAGCGGCTCAAGGTTGCTGCCGAGGCTCTTCAGCGCGTTCTGGCTCTCCTCGTTGACGTTGTCGACGTCGACGGCAGCCTTTGCCATCTCTTCGGTCGAGAGTCCATAACCGGCCATTGGGAGTGACCCCCTGAGTTAGTGGTTAGGGCGTACGCCCTTTTTCGTTCGTACGCCGCTTACGACGATGACCCTGCCAGGTTTGGTTCCACCTCGGAGCCGGTTGGTCTGAGGTAGTTGCTCCAGTAAACGCCGAAATCGGGAACCCGCAGGTCAGGTGGCCTACCACAGCGCGATGACACCCGATCGGGTTCACAATGGCGAACCGGTGGGCGGCGATCGATCGACGCCGATGTGCGAATGCACGCGTTTCAGCCGCGAAACAGGATCCGGTGCTGCGAGAAATCCTCGTCGTCATCGTCCTGACCGGATGGTGCGGGGGCGGGCGGCGCGGGCGCGGCGACCAATTCCTCGTCGGGCGGGAACTCGTCCACCGCGAAGCCGTGGTCGCGGCGCCAGCCCTCGGCCAGCGCGCGCTGCGCCGGGTCGGTCAGCTCGTCCGGCTCGACCTGGGCCCGGCCCTCGCGCAGCGCGCCGGACAGGTCGTTGGTCTCCCGGTGAAACGACGACGCCTGGTCGTGGGCCTCGGCCGCGGCCCGCCGCGAGCGGGTGACCGCGGCAGCGAGTTCGGCCCGGAACCGGGCGACGGACTCGGCGAACCCCTGGTTGGGGCCGTTCATCGACATGCCCGCCACCTCCACCTGCGCATCAGCCCGCGACCACCATCGAGCGAACCACTGTGTCACACGCCCGCTGGACCCGGTCCCGGCCGGACTCGGTGTACTGGCAGCCGACGCTGACCTGGGCCGTGCCCTGGAACAGGACATACCAGTCGACCGTCGCGGTATCCAGCGTCTCCCGGTAGTACACGACGTCGCGGCCCGCGAAGCTGGCGCGGTCGGCGAACCCGGAGAACTCGCCGCCGCCCGCCTCGAAGTCCCGGCGCAGCTTGTCCACGGCGCGGGGCCGGTCGGCGTCGCTGTCGAAGCTGAGCCGCTTCTCCTCGACTAGCACCAGGTCGGCGCCCTGCTCGGCGCCCGCGGGCTTGATCTCGGAGCGCAGCAGGGCCGCGTTGGCGCCGGTCTGGGTCCAGCCGTCGGGCAGCGTGAAGCGGTACTCGTACTGGGCGATGACCCGGCCGGGGTCGGCGGGCTTGTCGCGGCCGAGCAGAACGACCAGGGACACCGCGGCCGCCGCGACGACCACCACCGCGGCCGCGGTGAGCGCGATGGCCCGACCGCGGCGTGACCGCGCGGCAGGTGCCTGAGGACGAAGCGGGAGTGCGCCGGACGACTGCGGTGGGCCCAGCGGCAGCGGGCCGGAGGGCTGCGCGCCCGGCAGCGGGCCGAACGGCCGCGGACCCGATGGCGGCACGCCCCGCGGCAGCCTGCCGGAATGCTGCGCCTGCCCGCGCACCACCGGCATCGTCAGCTCGGCGGCGAGCACGCCCGAGGCGGGCACGGTGCGGTCCGCGGCGGCCACCGAGTCGGCGCGCAGGACGCCGGTGTTGTCCGGCTCGACGGCGACCGCGCGCAGCGCGCCGCGGGCCACCACGGTCTCGGGCTGGTCGAGGGTCACCGGCACCACGCCCGTGCGCTCCGCGACGAGCTGCGCGACCAGCGGGATCCGGCTCGACCCGCCGACGAGGAAGATCCCGGCGAGCTGCGCGGGCACCAGGCCCGCCGCGTGGATGGTGGCCTGCGTCAGCTCGACCGCCCGCCCGATCGGGGCCGCGATCAGCCGCTCCAGGTCGGCCCGGGTGAGGTGGGCGTCGGGGAACGGCGACGGCAGCGGGACGTCGGCGTAGGTATGCCGGGACAGGGTCTCCTTGGCGCCGCGCACGTCCTGACGGAGCACCCGCCTGCGCCGCCGGTCGGGCAGGTCGCGGCCCTCGACGAGCGCGCGCCAGGCGTTCGGGTCGCCGCCGGACACCGCGGCGCCGATGTGCTCCATGAGCAGTTGGTCGATGTCCGCGCCGCCGAAGGTGGGGTCGCCGCGGGTGGCGAGCACGGTGAACGACGGCGGCCGGGGGCCGGGCGTGGTGCGCACGACGCTGACGTCGACCGTGCCGCCGCCCAGGTCGAGCACCGCCAGCGTGCGGCCAGCGGGCCCGGTCGGCGCCGGGTAGCTCGCCGAGTGGAACACCGCGGCGGCGACCGGCTCGGGCACCAGCGTGATCCGCCCGGCCAGCCCGGCGGCGGCCTGGCGCAGCACCTGGGTGCGGGTGCCGCCCCAGTCGGCCGGGTGGGTCAGCACGAGCTGGTCGACCTGCCCGCCGCCGACCCGGCGGGCCTCGGACACCGCGCGGCCCAGCACCGCGCGGAACACCGCACCGACCGGCAGCACGGTGTCGCCGAGCAGCAGCTCGGCCTCATCGATGCGGCGCTTGGGGTTCGGCTCGTAGCGGGACGGGTCGAGCGCGGCCTGCCGGTCGGCCTCCTGGCCGACGAACAGGGTGCCGTCCGGCGCGGCGTACACCGCCGAGGACAGCAGCGGCTGCCCGTCGACCACCACGACCTGCGGCTCCCTGCCGTGGACGGAGACCGCGACACACGTGCTCGACGTGCCGAAGTCGACTGCCACTCGCAGCGCCACCGTTGTCTGCCCCTCGACCGCCGCTCCCTCAGTCCGGCTGGATCCACGCGACGTGCATCAGCGCCTGGCCGACCTTGCGACCGACCAGCGTGCCCCGGCCGGGCGGCATCGCGGACCCCTTGACGGTGCCCAGCAGGGCGCCCTCGTCCTTGTTGCCGCTCATCACGATGCCGGGGCTGGCGATCTCGCGCAGCTTGCCCAGCACCGGGTCGAACATGGCCCGGCTCGCGCCGCCGGAGCGCCGCGCGGTGATCATGTGCAGGCCGACGTCCTTGGCCTGCGGCAGGAACTCCGCGAGCGGCTGCAGCGGGTTGTTGCCCTGCGGGGCGACCAGGTCGTAGTCGTCGACGATGACGAACAGCTCGGGCCCGGTCCACCAGGAGCGGTTGCGCAACTGGTCCTGGGTGACGTCCGGGCCGGGCAGCCGCTTGAGCATCGAGCCGCGCACGTCCCGGATCATGTCGCCGAGCTGGTTGGACGAGACGGCGTAGCCGAGCAGGTGATCGGTGTTGACGAAGCCGAGCATCGTGCGCCGGTAGTCGACCAGGATGATGACCGCTTCCTTGGGCGTGTAGCGGTCCATGATGCCGCGCACGATCGTGCGGATCAGGTTCGTCTTGCCGGACTCGCCGTCGGCGAAGGCCATGAAGTGCGGCTCCGCGTCGAAGTCGAGGTACACCGGGGCCAGTTCGTTCTCGTCCACGCCGATCGGCACCATCTTGGTGTCACGGCGGGTGTCCTGGACGAGCAGGTCCTCGTAGGGGAACAGGTCGGGCAGCAGCCGCACCCGCGGCGCGGACCGGCCGCGCCAGGCGGCCTTGATCCGGGCGACGGCGTCCTGCACGCCGCCCGCCACGTCCTCGGTGTTGCTCGACCCGTCGATGCGCGGCAGGCCGGTGAGGAAGTGCAGCTTGTCGCGGGACAGGCCGCGGCCGGGGCGCCCGGCCGGGATGTTGACCGCGACCCGGCGGTCCACATCGGACTCGCTGGGGTCGCCGAGGCGCAGCTCGAACCGGGTGCCGAGCAGATCCTTGAGCGCGGGCCGGATCTCGGCCCAGCGGTTGGCGGCGGCGATGACGTGGATGCCGTAGGACAGGCCCTGCGCGGCGAGGTTGACGACCTGCATCTCCAGCGCGTCGAACTCCTGGCGGAAGTTGAGCCAGCCGTCGACGACGAGGAAGACGTCGCCGAACGGGTCGTCCTGGATCTCCCCGCGGCGCTTGCGGTTTCGGAAGTCGGTCATCGAGTCGATACCCAGGTCGCGGAAGCGCTGCTCGCGCTCGCCGACCAGGCTGGTGACCTCGGCGACCATCCGGCGGACCTTGTCCGGGTCGATCCGGCCCGCGACGCCGCCCACGTGCGGCAGGCTGTCCAGCGTGCCGAGCGTGCCGCCGCCGAGATCGAGCAGGTAGAACTGCACTTCCTGGGCGGTGTGCGTGAGGGCCATCGACATGACCAGGGTGCGCAGCATCATCGACTTGCCCGACTGCGGGCCGCCCGCGATCGCGGCGTGCCCCGCGGCGCCGGAGAAGTCGGCCCACAGCAGGTCGCGGCGCTGCTCGTAGGGCTTGTCGATGATGCCCAGCGGCACCTGGAGCCTGCCGTTGCCGTAGAAGCCGACCGGTGAAAGGCCGCGGTCCTCGGTGGGCTGCAACGGCGGGAACAGGGTGTCGAGCGAGTTGGGCTCGTTGAGCGGCGGCAGCCACACCTCGTGCGCGGGCGGGCCCTGGCCGACGAGCCGGGTGACGATCACGTCGAGCTCGCTGGCCTCCTGGCCGCCCTCGGGCTTCTTCTCCTCCTTGGGCGCCTCTTCAGGCTGCTCGGGCTCCTTGAGGATCTCCACGTAGTCCGGCACGAACAGCTTCGCGCGCCGGTCGCCGGTGACCGCGGCGGCGGGCCCGGCGGCCTGCATACCGGCGGGCCGGTAGGGACCGGACACATAGGACGCCTTGAACCGCACCATCGTGCTGGTGTCGAACTTGAGGTAGCCCGATCCCGGGATGGACGGCAGCTCGAACGCGTCGGGCACGCCGATCGCCGCGCGCGACTCGGCAGCGGAGAACGTCTTCAGGCCGATCCGGTAGGACAGGTGCGAGTCGAGGCCGCGCAGCTTGCCCTCCTCCAGCCGCTGCGAGGCGAGCAGCATGTGCATCTGCAGCGACCGGCCCAGCCGCCCGATCGCGACGAACAGGTCGATGAAGTCGGGCTTGGCCGAGAGCAGCTCGGAGAACTCGTCGACCACGATGAACAGCGCGGGCAGCGGGTCGAGGTCGGCGCCGTTCTCGCGGGCCTTCTCGTACTCCCACACGTTCTTGAAGTTGCCGCCGTTCTTGAGCGCCTCCTGGCGCCGGTTCATCTCGCCGGCGAGGGCGTCCTTCATCCGGTCGACCAGGGTCAGGTCGCCCTGCAGGTTGGTGATGGTCGCGGCGACGTGCGGCGCGCCGTCGAGGCCGAGGAAGGTCGCGCCACCCTTGAAGTCGACCAGGATGAAGTTGAGTGTGGTCGAGGAGTGCGTGGCGAGCATGCCGAGCACGAGCGTGCGCAGGAACTCGGACTTGCCCGAACCGGTCGCGCCGATGCACAGGCCGTGCGGGCCCATGCCCTCCATCGCGGCTTCCTTGATGTCCAGCTCGACGGCCTGGCCGAACTCGCCGACGCCGAACGGGACCCGGTAGCGGTCGCGTACCGGCCGGGGACGCCACGCCTGCTGCACGTCGAAGGTCATCGGGTCGCCGGGGATGCTGAGCAGCTCAAGCAGCGTCGGGTTGGACAGCAGCGGCTCCTCGTCGCCCGAGTCGGCCGCGGCCGCGCCGAGCCGGTACGGGGACAGCTTGCGGGCCAGCGCCTCGGCCTCGGCCACGCTGAGCGTGTCGGGGCGGGCGAACCACTCCACACCGCTGGCGCTGCGCGCGCCGAGCCGCTCCTCCTCCACCACGAGCCGCAGGCCGCGGCGGGCGGTGAGGTTGCCGAGGCAGTCGGACAGGTCGACCAGCGTGACGCCGACCAGCCCCTCCTCCAGGATGATCTGCTCCTCGCGGGTGACTTCGCCGTCGTCGATGACGATCACCACGTGCGGCTGGTCGGGCTGCGGCGGGGCGTTGCGGGTGAACCGCTGCCGGTCGCGCAGCTCCTCGTCGAGCCACTGCTCGATCTGCGCGAGCGAGCCCGCCATCATCCGAAGCTGGCCGATGCCGTCGAGCAGGGTCGGGTGCTGGGCGTGCGGCAGCCACTTCGCCCACTCCCACTCCTGCTTTGCCTTGCCGGAGGTGACGACCGCGATCAGCACGTCGTCGGGGGTGTGGAAGGTGACGAGCTGGGCGAGCAGCGCGCGGGCGAGGCCGCGGATCAGCTCCTGCTCGCCGGAGAGGCCGACGGCGGCGAACCCGCGGATGGCGACCTGGATGGGCAGCTCGGGCACGATCGAGTGGGCGCGCACGAACCGGCGCAGCGCCAGCGTGGCGATCGGCTCCAGTTCGTCGACCGGGCCGGTCTGCGGCGGGACGAGCCGGGTGGCCAGCCGCTGCGAGCCGCGGCCCGCGCGCAGGTGGCAGAAGTCGGCGTCGGCCTGTCGGCGCTCCCACATCCGCCTGCTGGTGGCGATCGACCACAGGGCCTGCGGGTCGGGATGGGTCCACTCCAGCGACGCGCGCTGGTCGAGGGCGGCCTCGCGGGCGCGGTCGCGCATCTGGCCGAGGTAGCGCAGGTAGTCCTTGCGGTCCTCGTTCATCTCGGCCTTCTTCTGGCCGCCGCCCCGCCCGCCCATGCCGCCCGCCATCATGCCGACGGTCGACATCAGGAACATGCCGCCGAAGAGCAGGGACGTGGGGTTGCGCCCGCCCACGACGAACATGAACGCCATCATGCCGATGGACGCCACGATCATCACCGCGGGCAGCAGCTTCATCACGATGTTGCCCGGGATGACCCGCGGCACCTCCGGCGGCGGCTCCAGGTGCACCTCACCGCCGGGCTGACGGGGCGCGGACAAGCGGGGCGAACGCTTGAACTGCAGCGTGCTCACCGGGCGGACACCTCATTCACTCGACTGCGACCGCCAACGAGGCGGCAGTAGGAAACTACCCAACACGACCGTCGGCGTCGGCCGGTTAAGCCGAACGGGCGTGTCGGTCACCGACGAGCATCCCCAACACCGACACCAGGAACAAGGCGGCGAACACCAGCGACACCGGGGTGCGGCCGCTCACCGCCAGGAAGTAGGTCAGCGCGACCGAGGCCGCGACCACCGCGGCGCCGACCGCGAACCTGGCTGGGCCGGTCGCGCTCGCGCCGACCAGCATCACCACCGCGGCCAGCAGGAACAGGCAGCCGAAGACCAGCGAGGACGGCTCGCCTCTGGCCGCGACGAACGTCACCGCCAGCACCCCGAGCCCGCCGACCACCGCGGCCAACGGCACCCAGCGCACCAGGTCGCGGCCGCTGTCCGCGCCGACCCGGCCGCCGAACGTGAGCCCGAGCGCGCCGACCAGTAGGAACAGCCCGAACACCATCGAGTTGGGATTTCGGCCTGCCAGCACGAAGGCCACGCCCGCCATCGCCACCGACGCACCCGCGAGGACCAGGCCGAGCCCGAGGCGCGGCGCGAACGCGGCGCCCGCCGGGCTCCACGCCATCGCGGCAGTCGCGACCAGGTAGACCACTCCGGGCAGCAACACGACCGGGTCGCCGTCGGACAGCGTGAACAGGAAGACCGCCACGCCGACAGCCGCCACACACAACACCGCGGGCAGCAACTTTCCCACGGTGCCGCGCTGATCCCCAACCGACTCGACCACTACTGACTCCCTGTCCCCGACGACTTGACGGAACCGCCGCACTCGCCGGGACCGGTGCGGCCATACTAGAGCTGGCCCCGGGAGCCCGGGAGCCGAATCGGCGGACCTGTGGACAACCCAAGGGGGCAGGCGGTGGCAACCGGTACGACCGTGTTCAGCCGGGTGACGGTGGTCGCGCCGAGAACGCGCATCGACGTCGCGCTGCCGGCGGACGTGTCAGTGGCTGACCTGTTGCCGATGCTGCTGGAGATGGCGAAGGAGGCCACTCCCGACGGCGGCGCGCGACACGGCGGGTGGTGTCTGGCCAAGCTCGGCGACAACCCGCTGGACCCGAGCCGCACGCTCGGCTCGCTCGGCATCGTCGACGGCGACATGCTGCAACTCCGCAAGCGCGCGGAGAACCCGCCGCCGCCGCTGTACGACGACGTCGTCGACGCCATCGCCGAGTCGTCGCCGGATAGCTACCGGCCGTGGACGAAGGCGACCGCCAACCGGATCGGGCACATCGCGGGTGCGATCGCGCTGATCACCGGCGCCCTCGCGGTGCTGATGGCGGGCCCGATGTGGGGCGGCGGCAACCTGGGCCCGGCGATCACCGCGGGCGCGGCCGCGGTCGTGGCGGTCACCCTGGGCGCGGTCATCGCCCGCGCGTACGACGCGCGGACCACGGGCGTGCTGATCGCGGCGGCGGGCGGGCTGCCGATGGCATTCGTCAGCGGCCTCTCGATCGTGCCTGGCTATCCGGGCCGGGCGAGCCTGCTGCTGGGCTCGGCGCTGGTGCTGATCGTGGCGTCGGCGTCGATCATGCTGATCGGCGCGGGCATCACCACCTTCGTCGCGGCGGGCACCGCGGCCACCCTGGGCGTGATCGCCTTCTCGGTCGCCACGCTGATCGCGCACCCGGCGGCGGGCATCGCCGCGGGCACCGTGGCCGTCGCGCTCGGCGCGCTGTCGGTGCTGCCCCGGCTCACCATCCAGCTCGCGCGGCTGCCGTTGCCGAACGTGCCGGGCAGTGCCGAGGACCTCAAGGAGGACACCGGCTTCCCCGACTACCGCTCCATCGAGCGGCGCGCGGGCCTGGCGCACGAGTACATGACCGGCATGATCATCGGCTGTGGGGTCGCGGGCGCGATCGGGGCGATCGTGTCGGCGAGTTCGCCGACGGTGTGGGGCGTCATCCTGGGCATCGTGGGCACGGTGGTGCTGCTGCTGCGCGCCCGTACCTACGCCAACGGCAGCCAGGCGATCGCCCTGCTGGCCACGGGCATGCTCGCCGCGGGGGGCATCCTGGTCGGCTGGCTGTTCACCATGGACACCGCGGGCAGGCTGCTGTGGGTGTTCGGCGCGCTGGTGCTGATCGGCGTCGCGGCGCTGGTGCTCGGCGTGATCTTCCCCGAGCAGCGGTTCTCCCCGCCGCTGCGGCGCACGGTGGAGATCATCGAGGCCATCTGCATCGCGGTGATCCTGCCGATCGCGCTGGCCGTGATGGATCTCTACGCCACGCTCCGAAGCGTCACGTTCTAGAGGCAGGCGATACCGAGTGCGTACCACGAGCAGGCGGATCGCGGCGGTCATCGGGGCAGCCGCCCTGGTGATGGCCGTTCCGGTGACCCCGGCGGCCGCCCAGCAGGACGGGACGCAACTCCCGGACTCCATGGCCAAGCCGCCGCCGCTGCCCGCGGACACCCCGGTCCCCAGGGGCACCGTCCCCGACCTGCCCTACACGCTCAAGAACCAGTGCATCGGCGCGCTCAACAACGGCGGGACCGACCTGAGGAACATGCCGTGGGGGCAGAGCCAGCTCCGCTTCGACGAGCTGCACAAGTTCGCCACCGGCGAGGGGCAGCTCATCGGGGTGATCGACACCGGCGTCCGGCAGCACCCGTTCTTCGAGAACCGGCTCCGCGGCGGCGGCGACTACGTGATCGCGGCCGACCAGGGCATCCGGGACTGCGACGGTCACGGCACCGAGGTCGCGGGCATCATCGCGGCCAATCCGCCCAAGGAGTCCGGGCTCGCCTTCAAGGGCATCGCCCCGGCGGCGCAGATCTTGAGCATCCGCCAGTCCAGCGGCAACTACGTCGCCAAGCGGCCGACGCCGGAGGAGCCCGAGGGCAGGGAGTCGACCGCGGGCACCCTGGAGACGCTGGCCCAGGCGGTCGTGTCCGCCGCCGACCAGGGCGTCCGGGTGCTGAACATGTCGGTCGACAACTGCCGTCCGGTCAGCCTGGGCACGATCACGGGCGCGGAGCGGCAGTTGCAGGCGGCGCTGCGCTACGCGTTCGAGGAGAAGGACGTCGTGTTGGTCGCGTCGGCGGGCAACACCGGCGAGAACGGCTGCCCCGACCAGCGCAACGGCGAAGACCCGAACCGGCCGACGCACATCGTCACCCCGCCGTGGTTCTCCGACTACGTGATCTCGGTGGCCGCCATGGACCGCAACGGCGACCCGGCGCCGTTCTCGGTGCAGGGCCCGTGGGTCACCGTGGCCGCGCCCGGCACGGAGATCATCTCCCTCGACCCGGTCAGCAACGGGCTGGCCAACCTGCAGGAGATCGACGGCAAGCGCAATCCCATTCAGGGCACCAGTTTCGCGGCGCCCTACGTGGCCGGGCTGGCCGCGCTGATCCGGCAGCGCTTCCCGAACCTCACCGCGAAACAGGTGACGGAACGGATCAAGATCACCTCGTCGCACCCGGCGGCGCCCGGCGGCCGCGACAACCTGGTCGGCTGGGGCATGATCAACCCGATCGGCGCGCTCACCACGGTGATCCCGGCCGAGCAGGGCGCCAAGGGCGACGACGAACTCTTCATGGAGATGGCGCTGCCCGCGGCCGAGGTGAAGAACTGGGCTCCGATGCAGGTGGCGATCATCGGGTCCAGCGGCGGGGTGCTGGTGCTGCTGCTGACGTTGTTCGTCGTGCACACCGTGCGCAGGAACCGGCCAGGAGCCAAGCCCGAACCGCGCGGGATGGCCTGACCTACTCTTCGCCGACGACCGGCGGCGAGGTCTTGGTGGGTTTGCCGAAGATGTCGGTCGGGTCGGCGACGACGCGGCTGCGCGTCTTGTGCTCGACGTCGCCGCTCTGGCCGCCCATCGCGCCGCCCATGCCCATCATCGGCATGCCGCCGCCCAGGCCGCTGCCACCGCCGGACGCGCCCGATGCCGCGGGCGCACCGCCCGCGGCGGGCGCCAGTCCCGCGGCGCGGGCGGGCCCGGCCTCGCCCGCCGTGACGTAGGCGCCCGGCTGCAAGACCGGAGCCGGGGTGTCGCGGGCACCGCCCGTGCCGATCGACCCGGTACCGCCGCCACCACCGCCTGCGCGCAGGGCGTCGACGGCGGGCGCCGGGTCCGCGCCCGGCACCTGCGCCGGGACCACCGGCAGGTCGACCTTCGCCGCCCAGTTGTCCTCGGGGAACGTGTGCGCCATCGCGACCGGCTCGAACACCTTCGACCCGTCCATCCCCTCGCACAGCCCGACCAGGGCCTCCAGCACCTGCCGGACCGACTCGAACAGTTCCTTGGTCGGCCGCCGCATCGCGTCGAGGTGCTGGCGGGTGCGGTCGTCGCCCTGCGCGGGCATGGCCATGGCCTCCGACGCGGTCTCCGCCGTCTCGGCGAGCACTCCGGCGAGGTCCTGCACGATCTTGCGGATGCCGTCGGCGGTCTCGTCGAGGATCTCGCCCATGGCCGTCATGGCGTCGGACATGTCGTGGCCCGCGAGGCCGACCCGGTTCATGTACTCGATGAACGAGTCGGCGTCGGCGCCCTGCCAGGCGCCGTCCAGCCCGCCGAGCGGCTTGGTGAGGCCGTCGGAGACCGCTTCGGCGCGCGCGCCGACCGTGCGCCAGCGCTCGGCCTCGGCGTGCATGTCGCTCCAGCGGCCCACCACGGGCGCGAAGTACTCCTCGACCGGGTCCGGGATGCCCAGGTCGGCGCAGAGCGTGCTGAGGTAGTCCAGGTGGTCCGCGATGTCGGCCTCGATGTCGGAGCCGTCCGGGCCGCCCTCGGCCTGGCCAGTCGGCGGCATGCCGCGCTCGTCGTCGCGGGCCGACGCGAGGCTGACCTCTCCCTCGCGGGCGACATCCGGGTAGGTCTGTCGAGTGTTCACCGGGTCCCCTACTCCTGGCCGCTGCGCTTGATCGCCTGCGCGCCGTCACCGTCGGACACGCGGTACTTCTCGGCGACCTGGGTGAGACTCCCCGCGGCCGACTCCAGCGCCTCGACACCCCGGGTGAGCTGGTCGCGCAGCACCTCGGCGGCCCGGCCGTAGGCGTCGGCGATGCGGACCGTGCGGCCGAGCGCGCCGAATGCGTCACTGCTCAGCGAGCCGGAGCCGAGCACGTCGGCGCTGGTGGAGAGCTCGTCGGCGCTCTCGGCGACCTTCTTCGCGTACCCGCTGACCCACTCGGGATCGACTCTGATGGCTGCCATGGGCTGACGGACCTCCTCGGCGACGGGCACCCTGGTCACCCTGTGACGGTAGGGGACGCGCGCCGGTTCCGCCGACAGGTCAGCCGCCGCCCTGCCCCTGGCCCCCGGCGGGCGCCTGCTGGGCGGGCGCGAACTGGCCAGGCGCGACCGGCACGGTGTCGTAGGTCTGGACCACGTCCCGGGTGTTCAGCGACGCCCCGTTGGGCAGCAGCCGCATGATCGCGTCGGGCGCCGGTCGCTGATCGGACAGGCCCAGCGCGGCGGCGGTGCGCGCGTCCGGGACGCCGAACTTCACGCCGCGGTCGGAGACCAGGTAGATCGGGCCGGTGGCGAAATCCTGCCGCGACGTCGCGCCGCGCACGACCGCGGCCTTGCCGGGGGGCAGGTAGAAGTGGTCGAGCCGCTGGCCGTCGGCGCTCGGGCTGCTGATGTTCACCGTGATGGGCTCACCCGACGGGGCGGTCGGCAGCGGCAGCCTGGTGCCGATGTGCACCTCGGTGTGCTCGTCGGCGTCGCGGCCCTCGCCGACGATGTTCCAGCTCAGGCAGGCCACCGGGTAGTTGACCGGGCTCAGCGCCTCGGGCACCACCTGCGGGAAGCTGCTCTCGTCGATCACCGCGAGCTGCGGCGCGGCCTGGATCTGGTCCGGCCGCACCAGGGTGATCGCCGCGCCGCCCGCGGTGGCGGTGAAGCGGATCAGGTCGGCGGTGGTCTTCTTGATCTGCTGCACGCCGCCGCGCAGGATCACGAAGTAGTCGAACTGGCCCGCGCGCTCGATCTGCACGACCGAGCCGATCGGCAGGCCGTTGATGTCGACCTCGCCGCGGTCGCCGCTGTCCTCGATGGTGGGCGACTGCAGCGGGCGCGCCTCCGGGATGGCGTTGAGCAGGCCGGTGGTGATCTGCCGGATGGTCGAGTCCTTGAGGTTCAGCGCGGACCGGATTCGGGTGTTGGTCATGTCGACCTTGGCGCGCACCGTGTTCGCGTTCTTGATGTTCGCGGTCGCCGGGGTGCGGTAGACCAGGTAGACGGTCTTGTCGAGCGCCTGGACCAGCAGGGCCTCGTCGACCGCGAGCTCAGGGCCGAGTTCGGTGATGCCGCCAGCCACCGTGGTCTCGATCTTGTTCTCGTCCGCCGGGTTGTTCAGGCTGCGGTCGAGCTTGTACTCGTCGCACACCGCCCAGTCGCTATCGATCCGCTGGTTGGCGCCGGGGAGGAACTGGGGCCCGTCCTGAATGCCGGTGAGCCGCTCCCGGGTGATGCCGACGAGTTTGTCGTCCGGGATGACCTCGGGCTCCGCCGGGCCCTGGTTCGCCCCGCCCTCCTCGGTCTGGCTGCCGGGCTGCTGCGAGCCCGGGTTGCTGCGGGCGAGCAGCAGCAGCCGCGCGGAGGCCAGGTTGAACGTCGGGACGAGCACCTTGCCCTTCGGGGTGTTGGCGAACAGCACGTACACCGCGCCGGAGGGCTTGGCGATGATGATGCCGTCCTTCTCGGGGGCCTTGGGCGCCGGGCTGAGCAGGCCGAAGATGAGGAACCCGATGACGCCGACCGCGGCGATGCAGACCCCCACCATCGTGGCCCGCGAATGGGTCCGCATCGGGTCGTGCAGCATCACGGCGTCCTTGCGGACCAGCGCCGACTGCATCCTGCGCAGCACGAAGCGATACGCCTGGACCTGAGACTTGGTAGTCGGTGTTGATGGCATTCTCGGCTCGCAGCTCTCCCCGTCGCGGTACGGTTTCGCAGGATAGCCGTACGGCGGTTGCCGTATGTGGGTTCTCCACCAACCGGGGGTAAACCCCGCGCGCCCAGGCCGCCGAGCAGCACCGATGAGGGGAAGAGAACGAGCGGATGTCCGTGACCACTCCTCCGCGACAGGGCATGACGCCACCGCCGGGACAACCGCCGCGGCCAGGTGGGCCGGGCGGGCCGGGAAGACCCGG
Organism: Actinokineospora sp.; assembly: GCF_052390155.1. NCBI lineage: Bacteria > Bacillati > Actinomycetota > Actinomycetes > Pseudonocardiales > Pseudonocardiaceae > Actinokineospora > Actinokineospora sp. The sequence goes on from NZ_JBQTHF010000029.1 coordinate 40,688, forward strand.
TGGGCCAGGCGGACCCGGTGGGCCGCCCGGACCTCCCGGGCGACCGCAGGCCGCCGGGCCGCAGCCGCCCACGGGTCCGCAGACCAGGGTCTCCGCGCGCAGACGCAACCGTGGCTCCAGCCTCGGCACGCTGCCGGTGTCCAACCTGGTCGTGCTCGAACTCGGCGTCGCCATCGGGCTGGTGCTGCTGGCCATCGACCTCGACCTCAAGTACGTCGGCGTCGGCATCGCCGCCGTGGCGCTGGTGGTGGCGTTCCTGCGGTGGCGCGGCCGGTGGTTCACCCAGTGGATCACCGTGACGGCGCGCTACACCGTCCGCGGGCACACGCGGATCACGTCGCCGCCGAGCCCGGTGACGCTGGAGGAGTTGGCCGCCGACGACGGCGCCACGGTGACCGGGCCGGACGACCCGCGGGTCAACCTGCTGCGCCTCGCCGTGCCGGACCTCGTGGTGGCGCACGGCGTCGACCACGAGCACCGGCCGCTGGGGCTGGCCTGGCACGAGGGCACCTGGACCGCGGTGCTGCTGGTCGACCCCGCACCCGCGCTGGTCAGCCAGGTCGGCTCGACGCCGAGCCTGCCGCTGGGCGCGCTCGCGCCGTGTCTGGAAGACCGCGGGGTGGTGCTCGACGCCATCCAGGTCATCTGGCACTGCTACCCGGGCAGCGCGGCGCTGCCGCCGAACTCCCCCGCGCTGGCGTCGTACTTGGAGGTGTTGGGCCCGCTGCCCGCCGCGGCGCGGCGCACCACGTGGGTGGCCGTGCGGATCGACCCGCGGCGCTGCCCGGCGGCGGTGCGGGAACGCGGCGGCGGCGTCGTCGGCGCCCACCGCGCGCTCATCGGCGCGCTGTCGCGGGTGCGCAACGCGCTGGAGTCGCGCGGCGTGCCGACCCGGCCGCTGGACCCGGACGAGTTGCTCAAGGCGGGCATCTCCTCGGCCGAGTTGACCGGTGTCGCGGGGTCGAACACCCGCGTGTCGCTGCGTGAGCGGTGGACCGGCGTCACGGCGGCGGGCATCGGCCACGCCAGCTACGCGATCACCGGCTGGCCCCAGGGCAAGCTCGCGAACAGCCTCAACGCGCTCACGGGCGTGCGTGCGCTCTCGGCCACCGTGGCGATGTCGATCTCGCCGGGCAGCGACGAGGGCAAGGTGGGCCTGCGCGGACTGGTGCGGGTCAGCGCCCGTAACCCCGACGAGCTCGGCCTCGCCGACGAGCGGCTGACCGCGATCTCCGACCGGCTCGGCATCACCCTGACCCCGCTGCGCGGGCTGCAGGTCGCCGGGCTGGCCGCCACGCTCCCCTTGGGAGGACAGGCATGAGCGAGCTTGCGAGCGAATCAATGCCACCGTACGACCTTGCGAGCGAGTCACTGTCACCGTGCGACCGCGAGCGGCAACACCGAGTCTGTGAGGGATTGTCGTGAGTGGCTCCAGCAGGCTTTTGGACAGCCAAACCGCCAATGCGGGAATCGCGCCCGAGTTCATGGTGTCGGCCGAGATGCTCGACGCGATCAGCCCGTCCGGCGATCGCGGCGGCATGGTGCTGGGCTCCGGCATGCAGGGCGAGCCGCTGACGATCTCCGCGCTGCGGCCGGCACCGACCAGGATCGTGCTGGTCGGCGGGCTCTACCTGGCGCGTCAGGTGGCGTTGCGGGCGATGGCGGTCGGCGCGTGGGTGGTCGTGGCCACCGGCCGTCCGGCGGCCTGGCAGGTGCTGCAGAAGGCGGCGGGCGGCGGCCCGGACGGGCGGCCCGCGCCGCTGGTGCAGATCCGCAGGCTCAGCCCGGTGGAGCTGCCGCGCCCGTCGGAGGACGGCCCGCTGCTCGTCGTGCACGACGGCGGCCCGACCCCGCAGGAGCTGTTCCCGCCGCGGTCGCCGTGGCAGACCACGGTCTACGTGCTGCCGTACATGCACCCGCAGGCCGGGGCCACCGCGAACGCGGCCGACCTGGTGCTGGTGCAGCGGCTGCCGGTGGGCCAGGCGCAGCTCGCCGCGCGGATCTGGCGGCTACCGCCGCCGATGGTGCAGCAGTTGACGACGCTGGCCGACGACCAGGTCGTGGCCCTCGGTCGCAACCTGTGGCGACCGCTGCGACTGGTCACCACCCAGAAGGAGCAGCAAATCCTCGGCCCGGTTCGCCGCGGCGACTGATCTTCGGCGCAGGTCGAGCCGACAGCGCCCGATACGCCCGAACAGCGGTATTCGCTACGCCGAATGTCCTAATTCATTACCAATCGCGGACCAACTGTTCAAAAGTCGAGCCCGCCAAACAGGCCAGGTCTCTTGCCCGACCGATTCCCGTTGACCAGTGTGGGTTTTGTTCGCGCGGACAACTTCAGCAGCACCTCCAAACAGCACGCGGCCCAGACGTGAGGGCTTGACGCCGTGTGCTCCCTGCAAAGGAGTCTGTGCAAATGGGAATGTCTCGCGCTAAGTCGCTTCGGCGACTCGCCGGGGTGGGGCTAGCCACCATGGCGACCATCGCGGCCGGAGTGACTCTGGTGACGCCTGCGGCCGCCGCCGAGGGCCAGATCCTGGGCGCCGACCGGGCGAACGTGATCCCGGGCAGCTACATCGTGGTCTTCAAGGACGGCGTGCAGGCGCAGGGCGCCAGCGCCGACGCGCTCGCCGCCAAGCACGGCGGCAAGGTCACCCACCGGTACTCGACGGCGGTCAAGGGCTTCTCCGCCACGATGACCGAGCAGCAGGCCAAGCAGCTCGCGGCCGACCCGCAGGTCGCCGCGGTCGAGGCTGACCAGACCATGCGGATCTCGGTCGACCAGCTCAACCCGCCGTCCTACGGCCTGGACCGCATCGACCAGCGCAACCTGCCGCTGGACAACAAGTACTCGTACTCGACCACCGCGTCGAACGTGAACGCGTACATCATCGACACCGGCATCAACATGACCCACAGCGACTTCGGTGGTCGTGCGGTCAGCGGTCGGGACACCGTCGACAACGACAACGACGCCTCCGACTGCAACGGCCACGGCACGCACGTCGCGGGCACCACCGGCGGCGCCGCGTACGGCGTGGCCAAGGGTGTGCGGCTCATCGGCGTCCGGGTGCTCAACTGCCAGGGCTCCGGCACCAACGCGGGCGTCATCGCGGGCATCGACTGGGTGACCGCGAACCACGTGAAGCCCGCGGTCGCCAACATGAGCCTCGGCGGCGGCGTGTCCACCACGCTCGACCAGGCCGTGCAGCGCTCCATCGCGGCTGGCGTGACCTACGCCATCGCGTCCGGCAACTCGAACGCGAACGCCTGCAACTTCTCGCCCGCCCGTACGCCCGAGGCGATCACGGTCAACGCGAGCGACCGCAACGACGCCCGCGCTTCGTTCTCCAACTTCGGCACCTGCACCGACATCTACGCGCCGGGCGTGAGCATCACCTCGGCGTGGATCGGCGGCAACACCGCGACCAACACCATCAGCGGCACCTCGATGGCCACACCGCACGTCGCGGGTGGTGCGGCGCTCTACCTGGCCGCCAACCCGACCGCGACCCCGCTGGCGGTCCGCAACGCCCTGGTGGCCGCGGGCACGCCGAACAAGATCACCAACCCGGGCACCGGCTCGCCGAACGTCCTGCTGTACACCGGTTCCGGCACCACCCCGCCGCCCCCGCCGCCCCCCGGCTGCGCGGCCGTCACCAACGGCACCGATGTCGCCATCCCGGACGCGGGCGCCGCGGTGACCAGCTCGATCGCGATCTCCGGCTGCACCGGCAACGCGTCGGCGACCAGCACCGTCGCGGTCAACATCGTGCACACCTACCGCGGTGACCTGGTCATCGACCTGCTCGCCCCGGACGGCAGCTCGTACCGGCTGAAGAACTCCAGCGGGAGCGACTCCGCCGACAACGTCATCGCGACCTACACGACGAACGTGTCGTCGGAATCCGCGAACGGCACCTGGCGCCTGCAGGTCCGTGACGTCTACTCGGTCGACACCGGCTACATCAACAGCTGGACCCTCGACCTGTAATCGGTAAGCACGCAAACGAATGCCCCGGGTGGCCACCCGGGGCATTCGTTTGTGTGCGGGAACTACCTGGCCAGTGACCAGTCCGCGTCGCCGTCGCGCACCGTGCCGTCGCTGTAGCCCGCGGCCAGCGGGTCCGGCCACTTGCCGCCGGGGAAGAAGCTGGCGTCGATGGTCTCGCCGTGCAGCACGATCATCTGCTGGGCCTGCGCGGCCAGCGCGGCGGTCAGGGCGCCGACCGCGGCCCAGATCAGCGCGCTGTTCACCCCGGCCTCCTCGACGATGATCGCCGCGCCCGCCCAGGAGAACACGGCCGAGCCGAACGCGGCGATGGCGGCCACCATGGCCACGATGAACTTCACCAGGATCGCCCCGATGGCGACGTAGAACACCAGCCCGGCCGCCGCGCTGATCTGCAACGCTGTCGCGGTCTTGTCCGCGATGACGGAGAGCTTGTTGGCCGCGTCGCCCTGGGGCTTGATCTGGGCCTTGTAGGCGGTGGCCGCGCTGCCGCTCCACACCTGGCTCGCGGGCATCGCCTCGGGCTTGAGTTGGCCGGTCACCCCGTTCGCGATGCCACGGATGTCCTGCCAGTCGAAGGCGTACTTGAAGAAGTAGACCGGCGCGGCCACCCCGACCAGCACCTCTTTGATCTTGTTCCAGATCCAGGTCGCCAGCTCGGTGATCTTCTCCGCGCACCATCTGATCGCGTCTTTGATGAATCCCGGGATGTACCAGTGGTCCATCGCCGCGTTCGCCGCCTGCGGCACCTCGCCGATCTTGCCGGACAGGTCGTTCATCCCCTGGTTGATCTTGGTGACGACCTCGTTGAACTGGGCCTCGCTGAACGTCATGACCGGCTCCTAGTAGATGTTCTCAAGCTTGTGCACGTTCGCGGCTTCTTCCTGCTCATAGGTGTCCGCGACCGTGCGCAGCGTGGTGCCGACCTCGGTCATCCGGTCCCTGCCCTCGTTGGACCGGGCGATGACCTGGTCGAGCACGTCGGCGTAGGCGTCGAAGATGACCTGGAACAGGCCCGCCTCGATCCGGGTGAGCCGCAGTCCCTCGGCCTTGGGCCCGATCGTGCCCATGGCGGTCGACTCGGTGTCCCAGTACTTGGCGTCGGCACGCAGCGCCTCGATCGCGACCTTGATCTGGTCGGCGGTGGGGGTGGACATGCGGGGCGTCCTTTCAGTCGGCGAGCCTGCGGGGGTCGTTGAGCAAAGCCATGGCCTCGGCGAGCACCTGGTCCATACCGTTGTTCGGCGCGGGCTTCTCGGCGTTGGCCGCCAGGTCCGCCTTGGCGGCGGCGAGGGCCTCGCCGAGCGCGTTCATCAGCCGCGCGGCGGTCTGCTCGCCGACCCAGTGGGCGTCCGCGCTGCACGAGGTCAAGCCGGTCGTGGACAGCACGATGGTCAGCTTGCCGCTGCGGTCCATTCCGGTGCCGACGCCCCGGGCGGCGGATTGCGCGGAGAACACGTCGATGTTGTCGAACGCCTTGATCACCTGCTCGGACAGGTCACCGACCGGGCGGGCGGGGATGTCCTCGGCGTCGGGCTTGCGGAACGCGGGCGGAATCCGGCCCTTGTCCGGCGCGCCTGTCAGGCCGCCCTTGAGCTTGTCGACCCGGTCCTGCCAGCCGTCCTCGGCCAGCGCGGAGGTCCACGCGGACAGCCGTTCGCCGATGGCGGCCTGGAACGCCTCGACCACCGCGCCGCCGAAGGTTTCCGGGCCCATCTTGCGCTCCCACTCGGTGTCCACCCGGAAGGTCGTGGGCAGCCCGTCCGGCCCCAGCGTGACGTGCACCGACTTGGTCGGATCCGCGCCCTCGGACTCCCGTGGCGCGTGCTCCTGTGCCCCGGCGACCAGGTTCTGCAGGGCGGTGGCGTAGCGCTGCATCTGGGCGAACTGCGCCATCATGTCTTCGATCATCGGATTCCCTGTCCTGAGTCACTTGCGCCAAGACGTGGCGCGGACGCGCGCCTGACCTCCAGGGCGATGGGCACAGCCAACACCCAGGCGAACGCGAGTTGTAGTGCGACACCGGGCGCGGTCGCCACTTGGACGAAGGCCAGCAGACCCACGCCCGCCATCGCGAGGGTGAGCAGCCCCAGGAAGACCACCGGTAGCAGCCGCGACACCCGGGCGGCGAGCAGCACGACGACCATGGCGGCTATCAGCAACACCATCGCCACGACCACGACGGCGACCCAGCCGCGTTGGCCGAACAGCGCCGGGTCGGGCGTCGTGGCGGCGCTGCCGGACCACACCAGCAGAGTCGCGCCCAGCAGCACCTCGGCCATCAACGCACAGGTCAGCGCGGTGTACCGCTGCGCCCTGGACTTCCGATCGGCACCGCTCACGCCCGCTCCCGCTTCACCTGGACCCGCCGCGACCGCCGGATCGCCGGTTCGACGCAGCGATACTCCCGCTAGTTCCGGCTGACCGAAAATCCATGCGCCAGCACCCGTTCGCGCGCCTTGCCGATCTCCTGAGGTGGTGGTTGGGAGATCCTCCCCTGCGCAGACGGGGGGCAACCCTGGCCACCGGCAGATGGCAACGGGTCGGCGAACATCACGCGGCCCGAGCCGGTGAGAACTGTCGGTGCTCCATGCGACACTCAAAGTGGCCAATCGATCGACCCAGTCGCGGGTCGGCCACGACCCGGCCCCACGGCGAGTCCACTCGGATCACGCCGACCACTGGGAGGGGACGCCGCTGTGAGCACCAGGACCCGTGGGAGCGTACGAAGAAGGCTCATCGCGATTGCCGCGTTGGTCCTTGTCATCACCCAAATACCGGTGATCCGAAATACTGCTGTCGATATTCCGGTCATCGGCGGGGTGGTCAGCCGGGTCCCCGCAGTTGTTGAATTATTTGCGGGTGAAGCGAACGGAATGGCAGTGCCAGGCCAGTGGAAATCACACGTGGAGAACTGTCTGCCGGTCACGATCAAGAGAGAAAAACGTTGTGGCGACCTGCCCGTCCTCCCCGTGGATGCCAATGTCACGCCCTACATCGCGCACAATGTGAGCGCCGCTTGGGCAAATGGAGCGTCCGCAATGCTGACCTTGATGCGATCGAAGGCCGACGCCAATCGGGCCAACGCGCTCGCGGGCCGTGTACGAAACTTCAGCAACACGAGCCTTGACGAGTACCCTATGGCGACGACCGCCGAAGGCGGTAGAGGTGCGCGGGTTGAAGAGGTGCCGGAACGTGAAAACAGCAGTCAGGGCGGAACAATGAACACGTTCTACTACGTGAACAAGATGAGCGACGGCGACCAGTTTCTTGTGGTCATTATCAACCCGCGAGAAATCGCAACCTACGCTTACCAGGGATAGGAAATGTTGGACACTCAACGGTTTTCGTGGGTCAACGACCAAACCAGGTACGGCGGGTTCACCCTCGCCATAATCGACGGCATAGCAGAAGATGACGTGGTTCGGCTATACGGCGGCGATCCGGGCGAGTACCAGATAATGACATTCGACGAGTCCTTCAATATGTGCGACGAAACGTCACCGTGCTTTGTGCGAACATTGACAACGCTCACCCGGGTTCGGGTCGATGGTGACCAAGTGGAAAAAGACACCGCCGTGATAGCCATGGAAAACAACGGCTGGGCCGCGAAGGATGCGGCGCGCACTGCGGACAAAGGACGACACTTTGTGGTCTACCGGGGCGGGCAAGGCCAAACACTTGTCGTGCACACAGTGGATGGCCAGCTCGTGGCCGACTTCGAACCCGCTCTCATGGTCGATGGAATCGACGTCAACGGCACCATCCCAGCGTGGGTGAACGAAGTGGACTGGTCCTGGGACAACATCGCCGCCGCCGCACTCGCGCTCGCAGCCGATGTGATGAAAGTCGACGTCACCGAGGACTGGTTCACCATGCCGTGCAGAACGACCGTGATCGCTCCCCCATAGCAGTACCCGGTCAAACCGCCGCGACGGTGGTGACGAAGGCCGACCAGGCAGCAGGCGGGAGCCTCAGCGAACCGGCGGCCGGGTTCTTGGAGTCCCGCACCCGCACCGGTGTGCCAACGGCGATCCGGCACTCAACGCACTGGTCGCCGCCACCGTTGCTGAAACTGCTCTTGAACCACCCGGTGTCGCGGACCACGGTTGACATCGCTCACTCCTGGAGTTTCCGGCGGATGACGTCAACTGTAGCGCGGTGATCCAGCGCCAGTTCCTGCAGCTTTCGGAACGCCCGCAGCAGCGCCGCGACGTCGGGCTCTTCATCGAAGTACGTCGACGGCCCGTATGCCCCCTGAGTGAAGGCCACCCGAGGGGCGGCGCCTGCGAAGTCCAGCAACGTCATTCCACCGTTGGGTGATGGACTGCGCATCCAGCCGGACCGGATGACCTGGAACCGGATGCCCGGGTAGAGCCTGCCGAGGTAGAGCAGGTGGTCACACTGCTCCCGCACCAGGTCAGCCTCGACCTCGTCGTCGGAGATCGTCAGCGCGTCCTCGGTGAAGACGAACTGGAGGTCCTTCGGCCGAGCCGACTCCAGCACTTTGATCTGCCGCTCCCGCCGGAACGCGATCCGGCTTTCCACTGCGGCGTCCGACCGCTCCCAGAACACGCCGTCACACGACTGGATGACCGCCCGGATGTACCCCGGCGTTTGCAACGGCCCGGGGATGACGCCGGGTTCGTACAGGTAGATCGAGGTGGCGTCGGCCTCCATGTCGGCGAGGCGTTGGAACGAACCGGGCAAGGTGTCGGTGTAGGCGTGCGCTTCCTTGGCGCCGCGCCGCGAGCGTTTGCGCGCCTGGGCGCCCAACTCCAGCAGGGTGGCCCGCTCCGGGCCGTGCACGTTGAGGTAGTCCAGCACAGTGTCGAGTTCCTCGACGCTGAGCGTCGCGCTGCCGTCCTCCACCTTGCTGATCCGCGCGTCGAGGTGCCCCAGCAGGTCCGCGACATCGTGCTGCGATCGGCCCTGACTCACCCGGTGCCGCTTGAGCGACAGGCCGAGTTGACGACGCTCCACCGTCTGCCGCGCACCCATCCGTCGACCTCCATCACAAAGCGTGTCAATACCGACTGCCCCGGTCCACCCGATCGAGGTAGTGAATTTAAGGAAAGTTCCTCGTAGGATCTCAAGCAACGGAGAACCTTCAAAGCAAACACATCAAAGTTTCGACCGACCACGGATACTAGCCGCCCAGCTCACCAACTACCCCCATGACTCGGAAGGAACAGCCATGTTCACCCATCGAGGTATAGGCATCGATTCGTTCGCCAAAATCGAGTCCGACTGCCCCATGACCTGCGAGGTGGTCGGCAACGAGGCCCAGTTCGAGTTCGGCCACGCCACGCACTGCCTGAACCTGGTGATTACCGAGCAGGCGCTGCACCATCTCGCCGCCGTCGTCGCGGACGCCCTGGCCAAGTTCGCCGACGACCTCCCACCCACCCGACTGACCGCGTGACGGCGGCGATCACCCATGAGCATCCACGACCAGGCCCAGCAGCTCGCCGCCCTCGCCGAACGACTACCCGTCGGCCAGGTCCAGGCCATGCACGCCGAACTCACCGCGATCCTGCAGCAGACCGTCGCCCACCTTGGCGACACTGCGAGCGCCGCCGCCGTCCACAGCGTTATCGCGCAGGCCCAGGCGCTCGCCAACGACCTGAGTGCCGCCCTCGAACACGCCCGAGCAGAGATCATCACGGCCGCGAACCACCACCTGCGCGGGTGATAGCCGACCACGCCGACCACCTGCGCCTACTCGCAGACCGTGTCCCGGTCATGTCCACGAAGGCCATTGCAGACGACATCGAGGCAGTGGGACTCGCAATGGCGGAACTACTCGGCGACCACCCCCTCATCCACCTCATCCGCGACGCCATCGCCCGCGCCGACACGTTGACCGACGCACTCACCCGCCTAACCGACATCCTCAACACCACCGCACAGCACCACAACCCGGCGGACACCCCCGCGAGGGCCACGCGACCACTCGGCTCGCCCCTCAACCCCCGCGCGGCACTACCCCGACCACCGCATCGCGACAAGACACACGGACGGTGGCTGGGCAACGACGGCAACACGGTGATGTTGGCCAGCGGCAATAAGCAGCAGTACTTCGAGGCAGCGAACGAGCGCGCGCGGGAGGTCGGCCTGACCTCGGGCCATGCACAGGCCCCGCTCGCGCGGCACGTCGAGATCCAGTTCGCGTGCCGCATGGTTGCCCACGGTCTGACCGACGAGGTGATCGAGATCAACCGGCCGGTGTGCGGAACCAACGATCACGACAAGGAGTGGACCGACACCTGCGACAAGCGCCTGGAAGACTTCCTGCCAGAAGGCGGCAGGCTGACGGTGCTCGACGGCACATCCCCGAACGGCCGCGTCTACATAGGACGGAAGAGACGATGACCATGGAAGTCGGCTGGTTGGTCGAACAGGCGAGTGGATCGTTCACCAGTGAGCACGTCATGCTGGCCGACTCAGACGATGTCTCCGACCTGGTACGGAGACTTGGTGCGCCCGGTGCCGGCCTGGCACGTCTGATCCACGGTGGGCGGCCCCTGTGGGAGCAAGCACGCTGCTTGCCCGACCATCATGTTTTCGTCGCGATCGACGACGGCTTTGGGTACCTCAGCTTCCAGGACATGGCCCACGGAAAGCGCTATGTGGTCGGGGCTCCAGAGTCACCGGGGGGTGAGTACCTGGACGACGAGTTCCCGCCAGGTTCGGGGATCTCCGTCGACCAACTCGCCAAAGCCATCGCGGAGTTCATGCACACTAGCGAGATCCCGACATGCGTCGCCTGGACAACGACCTCCTGATCATCCGGCCAGATCAGCGGGTGCGGTCAGAGAGACCGAGGTCGACTTTGAGGTCGCTCCACGACACGCTGCCGGGTCGGGGGCGGCCGGTGCGCTGGACCTCGGCTGACGTGACAAGCATCTGGCGGTGGCCGTCAGGGTCCTGCTCGGTCATCAACGCCATCCGCCGCCACATGCGCAGCACATGGCGTAACTGATCGAGATGCAACGTCTGGCGGGCCGCGGTCAGCGCGCCATCGAAGGCGGCGTCGAACTCGCCCACCTGTTCTGGCAGCAGTGCCCCTCGAATCGCCGCAGGCGAGCCAAACCGTTCCGCGGCGGTCGCGTCGCCAACCCACTCCGGGAACGGCTCCAGCCCGTTGCTGCCCGCCATGGCCGATGGATGCGGCTCGGGGAGATGCGGCGCGGCAGTCACAACAGGCATTCTATCCCTCAGCAGCCAGGTCCGGTGGGACGAGATCCGGCCAGGTCAGCGGGTGCGGACGCGGCGGGTGACTGCGGCGCGGTCGGCCAGTTCCGCGTCCGGCGGGTAGTCCACGCCGATCAACGCCAACCCGTGCGCGGGCGCCACCGTGATCACGCTGGGGCGTTCGGTCGCCAGCAGCATCGACGCGGGCCAGTCGACCGGTTTGCGGCCCTCACCCACCGCGAGCAGGGCGCCGACGAGGCTGCGCACCATCGAATGGCAGAAGGCATCGGCGCTGACCTGGGCCGCCAGCAGGCCATCCGACTCGCGAGTCCACTTGAGACACTGGAGGTGCCGGATTGTGGTCGCGCCGTCGCGGCGTTTGCAGAAGGCGACGAAGTCGTGTTCTCCCAACAACAATTCCGACGCCTCGGTCAGCGCCCCCAGGTCGAGCGGGCGCGGCCAGGTCACCACGTGGCTTCGGCGCAGCGGGTCGGCGCGCCAGGCCGTGTCGCACACCCGGTAGACGTAGTGCCTGCGCAGCGCACCGAATCGGGCGTCGAACGCGGCGGGTACGGGGCGCAGCGCGGTGACGCGGACGTCGGCGGGCAGCGCGCGGGCGAAGCGGGGGACCAGGGCGGCCAAGTCGGTGTCGGCGGGCAGGTCGGTGTGGGCCACCTGCCCGGACGCGTGCACGCCAGCATCGGTACGGCCTGCGACGGTCAGCCGGACGTCGTGGCGCAGCACCAGCGACAGCGTGTCCTCCAGCACCCCGCACACCGTGCGCCGCTGCGGCTGCCGCGCCCACCCGGAGAACTCCGTGCCGTCATAGGCGATGTCGAGCCGAACGCGGACGAGCCCGCCACCCTGAATCGGGGCGGCGGGCTCGTCCGAGGGGTACTGCGCTGTCAGGACTCGTCCTCGTCAGCCTTGTCCTGCTGCGACTTCGGCAGCGCGAATCCGGCCGCCTCGGCGTCCTCGGCGGTGGCGAACCACACCTCGGCGACGGTCCGGTCGTAGAACGCGCTGTCCGGCACGTGGTACAGCATCGAGTCGGCGTTGCCCTTGATCGGGAAACCCTCCGGCTGCGAACCGTCTTCCAGCGCGGCGTGGCTGCCCGGACCGTGCGGGGCCTCGACAGCAGGCGCCTCAACGGTTTCCGCGGCCTCGACAGCCGGAGCCGCCTTCGGCTTGTCGGCGAACTTGGTCTTGCGGGCGGCCTCGGCCTCCGCGGTGACCGTCTTCTCGCTGATCAGCTCGATGACCGCCATGGGGGCGTTGTCGCCCTTGCGCGGCATCGTCTTCGTGATCCGGGTGTAGCCACCGTTGCGGTCACTGAAGAACGGGCCGATCTCGACACACAGCCGCTGCACGACGTCCTTGTCGCGGATCACTTTCATGATCTGCCTGCGGTTGTGCAGGTCGCCCTGCTTGGCCTTGGTGATCAGCCGCTCGGCGTAGGGCCGCAGCCGCTTCGCCTTGGCCTCGGTGGTGGTGATCCGGCCGTGCTGGAACAGCGCGGTGGCCAGGTTGGCCAGAATCAGCCGCTGGTGGGCGGGGCTTCCGCCGAGACGGGCGCCCTTAGTTGGGATGGGCATTGCTTGCTCCTTGTGGAAATCCGCCGCTCAGCCAGTCCGATGTGGACTGGATCAGAGCTGCTCGGTCTCTGCGTAGTCCTGGCCGTCGTCAGTGCCGGTGTCCGCGCCGTCCGACCAGCCGTCGGTGGCGTAGTCCGCCGCGGCAGCCGTCGGGTCGAACCCGGGCGGGCTGTCCTTGAGCGCGAGACCGAGGCCGACGAGCTTCATCTTGACCTCGTCGATCGACTTCGCACCGAAGTTGCGGATGTCCAACAGGTCCGCCTCGCTGCGCGACACCAGCTCACCCACGGTGTGGATGCCCTCGCGCTTGAGGCAGTTGTACGAGCGCACGGTGAGGTCGAGATCCTCGATCGGCATCGCGTAGGCGGCGATGGTGTCCGCCTCCTGCGGCGACGGCCCGATCTCGATGCCCTCGGCGTCGATGTTCAGCTCGCGGGCGAGACCGAACAGCTCCACCAGCGTCTTGCCCGCGGACGCCACGGCGTCGCGCGGGGTGATCGACGGCTTGGTCTCGACATCGAGGATCAGCTTGTCGAAGTCGGTGCGCTGCTCGACACGGGTGGCCTCGACCTTGTAGGTCACCTTCAGCACCGGCGAGTAGATCGAGTCGACCGGAATGCGGCCGATCTCCGCGCCCGCCTGCTTGTTCTGCACGGCCGGGACGTAGCCGCGACCGCGCTCGACGACGAGCTCGATCTCCAGCTTGCCCTTGCCGTTCAGCGCGGCGATGTGCAGGTCCGGGTTGTGCACCGTGACGCCGGCGGGCGGCACGATGTCGCCCGCGGTGACCTCACCGGGGCCCTGCTTGCGCAGGTACATCGTCACCGGCTCGTCCTCCTCCGAGGAGACCACGAGCTCCTTGAGGTTGAGGATGATGTCGGTGACGTCCTCTTTGACACCCGGCACGGTGGTGAACTCGTGCAGCACGCCGTCGATGCGGATGCTGGTGACCGAGGCACCGGGGATCGACGAGAGCAGCGTGCGCCGCAGCGAGTTGCCCAGCGTGTAGCCGAAACCGGGCTCCAGCGGCTCGATGACGAAGCGGGAGCGGGTCTCGTTGACCGGCTCCTCGGCCAGAGTTGGACGCTGTGAGATGAGCACTTCTTGTTGTTTCCTTCCCGATGGCGCCCACTATTTGACGCCGACTGAACTGGGATGTCACCCGCCCGGAGACGAGTGACAGGGGCGGCGGCTCCGGCGCCGCCGCCCCTTCGAGATCACTTCGAGTAGAGCTCGACGATGAGCTGCTCCTGCACGGGCACATCGATCTGGGCCCGCACGGGAAGCTGGTGCACCAGGATCCGCAGGTTGGCCTGCACGACCTGCAACCAGGCCGGGATCGGGCGGTCGCCGTAGCCCTCCTTGGCAATGACGAACGGCAACGTGGCCATCGACTTCGGCTTCACATCGATGATGTCGAACTTCGACACCTGGAAGCTGGGGATGTTGACCTTCTTGCCGTTCACCAGGAAGTGGCCGTGGTTCACGAGCTGGCGGGCAGCGCGGCGCGTGCGGGCGAGGCCCGCCCGGTAGACCACGTTGTCCAGGCGGGACTCCAGAAGCTGCAGCAAGACCTCGCCGGTCTTGCCCTCGCGTCGCGAGGCTTCCTTGTAGTACTTGACGAACTGGCGCTCAAGGACGCCGTAGGTGTAGCGGGCCTTCTGCTTCTCCTGGAGCTGAAGCAGGTACTCGCTCTCCTTGACCCGTCCGCGGCCATGCTGGCCGGGCGGGTAGGGACGGCGCTCGAATGCCTGGTCTCCGCCGACGAGGTCGACCTTGAGCCGACGCGAGATGCGGGTCGCGGGGCCGGTGTAGCGTGCCATTTCTGTTACTCCTCCCCGTTCCTCAGACCCGGCGCCGCTTGGGCGGGCGGCAGCCGTTGTGAGGCTGCGGGGTCACGTCCTGGATGGTGCCGACCTCAAGACCCGCCGCCTGCAGCGAACGGATCGCGGTCTCCCGGCCGGAACCGGGGCCCTTGACGAACACGTCGACCTTCTTCATGCCGTGTTCCTGCGCCTTGCGGGCCGCGTTCTCGGCGGCCATCTGCGCGGCGAACGGCGTGGACTTGCGCGAGCCCTTGAAGCCCACGTGGCCGGACGAGGCCCACGCGATGACGGCCCCGGTGGGGTCGGTGATCGAGACGATCGTGTTGTTGAACGTGCTCTTGATGTGGGCGTGCCCGTGCGAGACGTTCTTCTTTTCCTTGCGCCGGACCTTCTTGACTCCGGCGCCGGTACGCGACTTCGGTGGCATGTCTTCGGGTTTCTCCTAGCTGGTGCGCGAGGTAGTGATTTCAGGAGCCGCGTTCCGGATGACAGTTCCGGCGTCCGTGTAGAGATCGCGCAGTGCTGCCGGGCGGGCGCACTTGGGCGCGACCACAAGGGCCATGAAGGGCCGGTTCCGTCGCCGCTGAGGGACGACGGCGACCACGGTCTCGCAGCTCTTGGTCACTTCTTTCCGGCCTTCTTCTTGCCGGCGACTGTCTTCTTCGGACCCTTGCGGGTGCGGGCGTTGGTCTTGGTCCGCTGACCGCGGACCGGTAGACCGCGGCGCCACCGCAGGCCCTCGTAGCAGCCGATCTCGATCTTCCGGCGAATGTCGGCCTGCACCTCGCGGCGAAGGTCACCCTCGACCTTGAAGTGTTCCTCGACGTATTCCCTGAGCTTGACCAAGTCCTCGTCGGACAGGTCCTTCACGCGCAGGTCCGGGCTGATCCCCGTGGCGCCCAGCAGCTCCTTGGAGCGTGTCCGGCCGATCCCGAAGATGTAGGTCAGCGCGATCTCCATCCGCTTGTCGCGGGGGAGGTCGACGCCGGCGAGTCGTGCCATTTCGGCGATGTCTCCTCTAGTTCGTGCTCCAGGTCTGCTCCCCTACCGCCTCGGACCGACTCGATGGTCCAAGACCCGGCCTGAAGTCCGGGCGTGAGCCGAGTCCGTGTGACTCGGCAGGTGTGGGGAGGTCGTCTGTCTTGCTCGCGTCCGATCTGCGACCGGCTAGGCGATGATCAGCCCTGACGCTGCTTGTGGCGCAGGTTCTCGCAGATCACCATGACTCGCCCGTGACGGCGGATCACCTTGCACTTGTCGCAGATCTTCTTGACGCTCGGCTGGACCTTCACGTCCTCAGTTCTCCTGCTTCGGCCGCGTGCCCCCGGCGAACGGGGACACCAGTAGTGGCTTCCCGGTCTGGTGACCGGGGGTCACTTGTAGCGGTAGACGATGCGGCCGCGGGACAGGTCGTAGGGCGAAAGCTCTACGACGACCCGGTCCTCCGGCAGAATGCGGATGTAGTGCTGCCGCATCTTGCCGCTGATGTGTGCCAGGACCTTGTGGCCGTTCTCCAACTCGACGCGGAACATCGCGTTGGGGAGTGGCTCGACCACGCGGCCTTCGACCTCGATGGCCCCGTCCTTCTTGCCCATGTCCTCCGCGTTTCGTGACGGTGTCGGGTGTAGCTTCGGATGTGGTGCTCGCCGCCGGGCATGGAGCACGGCAACAACCAGAACACCGGGCGACACGCACGACGGAATCGGCGCTTTGACCGCGCCACCGGTCAAGTGTACGCAGGTCGGTATCCGCGCCCAAATCGGGGGGCTTCGGCTGGTGAATCCGTTTCCCGGGGTGCCGCTCGGCTTCATCCGGGCCCAGGAAAGGCTCAGGTCTGTCCTACTCAGGAGCGGTCAGGACCCAAGGACCATCGTCGGTGATGGCCACGGTGTGTTCCCAGTGCGCGGCTCGGGAGCCGTCGGCGGTGATGACGGTCCAACCGTCTTCCAGTTCGACGGTTTCTTCCGCGCCGAGGGTGAGCATCGGTTCGATGGCGATGGCCATGCCGACGCGCAGGCGGGGACCCTTGCCGGGTTTGCCGTGGTTGGGCAGGAACGGGTCCATGTGCATGCTGCTGCCGATGCCGTGGCCGCCGTACTCCCGGACGATGCCGTACGAACGGCCGTGGGCGCGCTCGGAACTGTGCACCGAGGTCTCGATGGCGTGCGAGACGTCGGTGAGGCGGGCGCCGGGGACGATCGCGGCGATGCCTGCCAGCATCGAGGCGTGGGTGGCGTCGGAGAGGGCCTGGTCCGGGTCGGCGACAGTGCCGACGAAGAGGGTGACGGCCGAGTCTCCGTGCCAATCGTCGAGGATGGCGCCGCAGTCGATGGAGATCATGTCTCCGTCGGCGAGTACCTGGGACTTGGCCGGGATGCCGTGCACGATCTGTTCGTTGACCGACGCGCAGATGCTGGCCGGGAAGCCGTGGTAGCCCTTGAAGGACGGCACGGCCCCGGCGTCCCGGATGGTCTGCTCGGCTAGCTCGTCCAACTCCCCGGTACTCACGCCGGGACGCACAGCCGCGGACAGGGTGGCCAACGTCTTGGCGACCACCAGGCCCGCGGCCCGCATCGCGTCGAGTTGTGCGGGGGTCTTGATCTCGATCATCCGCGCACGCCAGGTCGCCAATGCGAGACGGAACCCGCCCGCGATGCCACCGGTCACGTCCGAGCGCGCAACGAGTCCAGCACGCGGCTGGTGATCTCGTCGACCTCACCCACCGCGTCCACGGTGATGAGCTGGTCGGCGTAGTAGTCCAGCAGCGGCGCGGTCTCCGAGCGGTAGACCTCCTGGCGGTGCCGGATCACCGCCTCGCTGTCGTCGGTGCGGCCACGCGCCAACAGCCGCGCGACCACCAGTTCCTCGTCGATCCGAAACTCGATCACCGCGTCCAGCTTGGTGTCCGACGCGCTGAGGATCGTGCCCAGCACGTCGGCCTGGCCGACGTTGCGCGGGAAGCCGTCGAGGAGGAAGCCCGCGTGGGCGTCCGGCTCGGCGAGCCGGACGCGAACCATCTCGTTGGTGACCTCGTCGGGTACGAGCTGCCCCGAGTCGAGGTACCGCTTGACGTCCTGGCCGAGTTCGGTGTCGTTCGCGATGTGCGCCCGGAAGAGGTCACCCGTGGAGATGTGCGGTATGGCGAGCTTGTGGCTCAGCTCCGTCGCCTGGGTGCCCTTTCCCGCTCCGGGCGGGCCGACGAGAACGACACGCGTCACTTGAGGAACCCTTCGTAATTGCGCTGCATGAGCTGGCTCTCGATCTGCTTCACCGTGTCCAGGCCGACGCCGACCATGATCAGCACCGCGGTGCCGCCGAACGGGAAGTTCTGGTTCTGTCCCTGGCCGGTGATGTCGAGGAAGAAGTTCGGCAGCACGGCGATGACACCAAGGTAGATCGAGCCCGGCAGCGTGATCCGGCTCAGTACGAAGCTCAAGTACTCCGAGGTCGGCCTGCCCGGCCGGATGCCCGGGATGAAGCCGCCGAACTTCTTCATCTCGTCCGCGCGCTCGTTCACGTTGAACGTGATCGTGATGTAGAAGTACGTGAAGAAGATGATCAACGCGAAGTAGGTCGCGATGTGCACCCAGCTGGACTGGCTGGTCAGGTACGTGGCGATGAACTGCTGCCACCCGGAGTTGCCCGGGCCGACGAGGCGCGAGATCAGGTCCGGCAGGAACAGCAGCGACGAGGCGAAGATGACCGGGATGACGCCCGCCTGGTTCACCTTGAGCGGCAGGTAGGTCGAGGTTCCGCCGTACATCCTGCGGCCGATCATGCGCTTGGCGTACTGCACCGGGATGCGGCGCTGGCCCTGCTCGACGAACACGACGCTGGCGATGATCAGCAGGCCGAACATGCAGACGACCGCGAACACGACCGGGCCCTTGTTGTCCAGGATCGACTTGCCCTCGAACGGGATGCGGGCCGCGATGTTGACGAACATCAGCAGCGACATGCCGTTGCCGATACCGCGCTCGGTGATCAGCTCACCGAACCACATGATCACCGCGGTGCCCGCGGTCATCGTGATGACCACGACCGTGAGGGTGAAGATGGTGCTGTTCGGGATGATCGGGTCGGAGCAGTTGGCGAAGAGCTGGCCGCGGTCGGCCATCGCGACAATGCCGGTGGCCTGCAGCACGGCGAGGGCGATGGTCAGGTAGCGCGTGTACTGCGTCAGCTTGCCCTGACCGGCCTGGCCCTCCTTCTTCAACTGCTCGAAGCGCGGGATGACCACCGTCAGGAGCTGGATGATGATGCTCGCGGTGATGTACGGCATGATCCCCAGCGCGAACACCGAGAGCTGCAGCAGGGCACCGCCGCTGAACAGGTTCAGGAGCTGGAAGATGCCCTCGGACTGAACGCCCTCGATACATTTCTTGACGTTCGGGTACGACACACCGGGCGACGGGATCGCGGCCCCGACCCGGTAGATCGCGATGATCCCGAGCGTGAAAAGGATCTTGCGGCGCAGGTCCGGCGTCGCGAGAGCCGAGCGGAAGGCGCTGAGCACGCAGGAACCTCCTCGGCGTCACCGACAGCTCAGTGCCGGTGAACGGCTTAACCGGCTGGTCGCCGGCAGGGAACAAGTCTGGCCGCCAAGTGCTGGCAAGCCAGGAGCGCTTCGGGGCTACCTACCCCGAAGCGTGCTTCGACTCTAACAGCAGAGCCGCGACGCCCAGCACCCCGTAGGTCTTACGGCCTAGGGAAAACGAGCGTCTGTGACAGTGGGGAACGGCCGAACATGCCGAGGCCGGGCACGCGAAACGCGTACCCGGCCCGGCGATGCGTCATACCTTGGTGGCGGTGCCACCGGCCGCGGTGAGCTTCTCGACCGCGCTGGCCGAGAACTTGTCCGCGGTGATGTCCAGCTTGACGCCGTTGAGATCACCGTTGCCGAGGATCTTGACGAGCGAGCCCTTGCGGACCAGGCCCGCCTGGACGAGCTGCTGGATCGACACGGTGCCGCCGTCCGGGAACGAGGTGGCCACGTCGCCGACGTTGACGACCTGGTACTCGACCCGGAAGCGGTTCTTGAAGCCCTTGAGCTTCGGCAGCCGCATCTGGATCGGCATCTGGCCACCCTCGAAGCGCGCGGGGACGTTCTTGCGCGCCTTGGTGCCCTTCGTGCCGCGGCCGGCGGTCTTGCCCTTGGAGCCCTCACCGCGACCCACACGGGTCTTCTCGGTCTTGGCTCCCGGCGCAGGCCGCAGGTGATGAATTTTGATAGCCATCAGTCGACCTCCTCGACAGTGACGAGGTGGCGGACGGTGTGGATGAGGCCACGCACCTCAGGGGTGTCCTCGCGGACCGTGGACTGCCGGATCTTGCGCAGGCCGAGAGTCTTGAGCGACTCGCGGTGGTTGCGCTTGGTCCCGATCTTGCTCTTGACCTGGGTCACCTTGAGCTGTGCCATGACCTAGGCCCCCTGTCCGGCTGCGGCAGCCGCGGCGCGAGCGCGCAGCATGCCCGCGGGAGCGACGTCCTCAAGCGGCAGGCCGCGGCGGGCCGCGACCTCCTCGGGACGCTGCAGGCCCTTGAGCGCGGCCACGGTCGCGTGCACGATGTTGATGGCGTTGTCGCTACCCAGCGACTTAGACAGCACATCGTGCACACCGGCGCACTCCAATACGGCGCGCACCGGGCCACCGGCGATGACGCCGGTACCGGCGCTGGCCGGACGGAGCAGCACGACGCCTGCGGCCTTCTCGCCCTGGATCGGGTGCGGGATGGTGCCGCCGATCCGCGGGACGCGGAAGAAGTTCTTCTTGGCCTCTTCGACGCCCTTCGCGATCGCGGCGGGCACCTCCTTGGCCTTGCCGTAGCCGACACCGACCATGCCGTCGCCGTCACCGACGACGACCAACGCGGTGAAGCTGAACCGGCGTCCACCCTTCACGACCTTGGCGACTCGGTTGATCGCCACGACCCGCTCAAGGTGCGCGCTCTTCTCCTGGGCCGCCCCGCGGCCGCCACCGTCGCGACGATCGCCGCGACCGCGACGCTCGCCGCGCTCGCCGCCCTGACCGCCGCCGGGGCCGCCCTGACCGCCCTGACCGCCGCCGAACTGCCGTGTACGTCCCGGCATCAGGCGTTCCTTCCCTTGTCGCTCATCATCAGAACTCCAGCCCCGCGCCGCGGGCCGAGTCGGCCAGCGCCGCGATGCGGCCGGTGTACTTGTTGCCGCCGCGGTCGAACACGACCGCCGCGATGCCCGCGTCCTTGGCCCGGGCGGCGAGCAGCTCGCCGACCTTGGCCGCGCGGGCCTTCTTGTCGCCGTCCACCGCGCGGACGTCCGCCTCCAGGCTGGACGCCGACGCGACGGTGTGGCCCGCGAGGTCGTCGACGATCTGCGCGGAGATGTGCCGCGAGGACCGGTTGACGACCAGGCGCGGGCGCTCGGACGTGCCGCTGATCTTCTTGCGCAGCCGGAAGTGCCTGCGGGTCTTGGCGATGCGCCGGGTGGTCGAGGCGTCCTTGCCCACCGGCTTGCGCTTCGCGATAGTGGCTTCGCTCATGATCACTTACCCGTCTTTCCGACCTTGCGGCGGATCTTCTCGCCCGAGTAGCGAACGCCCTTGCCCTTGTACGGGTCGGGCTTGCGCAGCTTGCGGATGTTGGCCGCGACCTCACCGACCTGCTGCTTGTCGATACCCGAGACCGAGAACCTGGTCGCGCTCTCGACAGCGAAGGTGATGCCCTCGGGGGCGGGCACCTTCACCGGGTGGCTGAAGCCCAGTGAGAACTCCAGATCCGTGCCCTTGGCCAGGACGCGGTAACCGACGCCGTGGATTTCGAGCTTCTTCTCGTAGCCGTCGGTGACACCGACGACCAGGTTGTTGACCAGCGACCGGGTCAGGCCGTGCAGCGCACGGTTCTGCCGCTCGTCGTTGGGCCGCTTGATCTCCAGCGTGCCGTCCTCGGCGCGCTCGACGATGATCGGCTCGGCCACGGTGAGCGCCAGGGTGCCCTTGGGGCCCTTCACGCTGACGTGCTGACCGTCGATGCTGACGTCGACCCCGGCCGGGACGGGGATCGGAAGACGTCCGATGCGAGACATGCTTGCTCCCCTTCCCTTACCAGACGTAGGCGAGGACTTCCCCGCCCACACCTTGCTTGCCCGCCTGGCGGTCGGTCAGCAGGCCACCGGACGTGGAGATGATCGCCACGCCAAGGCCGCCGAGAACCTTCGGCAGATTGGTCGACTTCGCGTACACCCGCAGACCGGGCTTGGACACCCGGCGCAGACCCGCGATGCTGCGCTCGCGGTTGGGGCCGTACTTCAGCTCGACGACAAGGTTCTTGCCCTTTTCGCCGTCCTCGTCGCGGAAGCTGGCGATGTAGCCCTCACGCTTGAGGATCTCGGCGATGTGCGCCTTGAGCTTCGAGTGCGGCAGCACGACCTCGTCGTGGTATGCCGAGTTGGCATTACGCAGACGGGTCAAGAAGTCTGCGATCGGGTCGGTCATCGTCATGGTGACCTGTCAACCTTTCTCACCGTGGTTCCCTCTCGGGCCTACGGTGAACATGGGGGTAAGCGGGCAGGGATTCAGTCCGAAGTGGACCGAAGTCCTACCAGCTGGACTTGCTGACGCCGGGCAGCTCGCCCCGGTGTGCCATCTGGCGCAGGCAGATCCGGCACAGGCCGAACTTGCGGAACACCGAGTGCGGACGGCCGCAGCGGTTGCACCGGGTGTAACCCCGCACAGCGAACTTCGGCTTCTTGGAAGCCTTGTGGACAAGCGCCTTCTTGGCCATGGTCACTGCTCCTTGAACGGGAAGCCCAGGTGCTTGAGCAGCGCCCGGCCTTCCTGGTCATTGATCGCGGTGGTCACGATGGTGATGTCCATGCCGCGCTGGCGGTCGATCGTGTCGGGATCGATCTCGTGGAACATCGACTGCTCGTTGAGACCGAAGGTGTAGTTGCCGTTGCCGTCGAACTGCTTACCCGACAGGCCGCGGAAGTCGCGGATACGCGGCAGCGCGATCGTCAGCAGGCGGTCGAGGAACTCCCACATCCGGTCGCCGCGCAGGGTGACCCGGGCGCCGATCGGCATGCCCTCGCGCAGCTTGAACTGCGCGATCGACTTGCGGGCCTTGCGGATCTCGGGCTTCTGGCCGGTGATCGTGGACAGGTCGCGGACCGCGCCCTCGATCAGCTTGCCGTCGCGGGCGGCGTCGCCGACGCCCATGTTCACGACGACCTTGACCACGCCGGGGATCTGCATGGGGTTCGAGTACTTGTACTCGTCCCGCAGTGCGACGGTGATCTCCTCGCGGTAGCGGGTCTTCAAGCGGGGGATGACCTTCTCAGTGGTAGTCATGATCAGATCTCCTTCCCGGCGCCGTGCTTGCCGCGGGCGATGCGGACCTTGCGGCCGTCGTCCTCGAATTTGTAGCCCACGCGGACCGCCTTGCCCTCGGACACGACCATCACGTTGCTCACGTGGATCGGTGCCTCCTGGGTGACGATGCCGCCGGACTGCGCGCCGCGCTGGTTCTGCGAGATGCGCGTGTGCTTCTTGACCCGGTTGACGCCCTCGACCAGGACCTTGTTGCGAGTCGGGTAGGCCTGGATGACCTTGCCCTTCGCGCCCTTGTCCTTGCCGGCGATGACAACGACCGTGTCACCCTTCTTGACCTTCATTTCAGAGCACCTCCGGCGCCAGCGAGATGATCTTCATGAACTTCTTGTCGCGCAGTTCGCGACCCACCGGGCCGAAGATGCGGGTACCGCGCGGCTCGCCCTCGTTCTTGATCAGAACGGCGGCGTTCTCGTCGAACTTGATGTAGGAACCGTCCGGGCGGCGACGCTCCTTGACGGTGCGGACGATGACAGCCTTGACGACGTCACCCTTCTTCACACCGGCGCCGGGCATCGCGTCCTTGACCGTGGCGACGATGATGTCGCCGATTCCCGCGTAGCGGCGACCGGAACCACCAAGAACACGGATGCAAAGAATTTCCTTCGCACCGGTGTTGTCGGCGACACGCAGTCGCGACTCCTGCTGGATCACTTCAACTCCTGACCATTCTTGGCCTGCCAGATTTCCGACCTGACAGGCTCGGCCTTGCCTGGGTAAGCCTGGATTACTTGGCCTTCTCGACGACCTGGACGAGCCGCCAGCGCTTGGTGGCGGACAGCGGCCGGGTCTCCATCAGCAACACGCGGTCGCCGATGCCTGCGGTGTTCTCCTCGTCGTGCGCCTTCACCTTGGTGGTGAAGCGCAGAACCTTGGCGTACCGCGGGTGCTTCTTGCGGTCTTCCAGGGCCACGACGATCGTCTTGTCCATCTTGTCCGACACCACGAGGCCCTCGCGGACCTTGCGGTTGTTGCGGACCTCGGCGCTGTCCGAAGAACCAGCCTCGTTCACAGCGTTTCCATTCCCAGCGTTCTCACTCATGCGGCGCCCTCACCGGTCGCGTCCGGGGACACCGAGAGGCCGAGCTCGCGCTCGCGCATCACGGTGTAGATCCGGGCGATCTCATGCTTGACGGTGCGCAACCGTCGGTTGTTGTCCAACTGGCCGGTGGCCATCTGGAAACGAAGGTTGAACAGCTCTTCCTTCGCCTCGCGCAGACGCAGCACGAGCTCCTCGTCGGTGAGCTCTCGCAGGTCAGCCGCAGTGGTGCCCGCTCCTGTGCTAGCCATTGCTAGAAGTCACCACCCTCACGCGTGACGATGCGGCACTTCATCGGAAGTTTGTGGATCGCGCGGCGCAGTGCCTCGCGCGCGACCGTCTCGTTCGGGAAGCTCATCTCGAACATGACGCGACCCGGCTTGACGTTCGCCACCCAGTACTCCGGCGAGCCCTTGCCGGAACCCATGCGGGTCTCGGCGGGCTTCTTGGTGAGCGGGCGGTCCGGGAAGATATTGATCCAGACCTTGCCGCCACGGCGGATGTGCCGGTTGATGGCGATACGGGCGGACTCGATCTGTCGGTTCGTCACGTAGGCGGGCTCAAGCGCCTGGATGCCGAACTCGCCGAACGTGACCTTGGTGCCGCCCTTGGCAGCGCCCGAACGCTTCGGGTGGTGCTGCTTGCGGTGCTTGACCCTGCGCGGGATGAGCACTACTCAGCCCTCCCCGTTACCAGTGGTGGGGGTGTCGACAGCGGCGCCGTTGGCCGTGTCCGCACCCTTCGTCTGCGCTTCGGCCGCCGCGCGACCCGCCTCGGTGCTGGTCGCGGTGGTACCGGAGGCACCGGAGCGACGCGCCCGGTTCGGGCGCTCGCGCCGCGGCTCGCGACGGGCGTCGGGCGCGGCGGACCGGGCCTCGTGCTCCCGGCGTCCGCCGACGATCTCACCCTTGTAGATCCACACCTTGACGCCGATCCGGCCGAACGTCGTACGGGCCTCGAAGAACCCGTAGTCGATGTCGGCGCGCAGCGTGTGCAGCGGGACGCGACCCTCGCGGTAGTGCTCCGAGCGGGACATCTCGGCACCGCCGAGACGACCGCCGCACTGCACCCGGATGCCCTTGACCTGCGGCGAGCGCATGGCCGACTGGATGGCCTTGCGCATCGCGCGCCGGAAGGACACGCGGTTGGAGAGCTGCTCGGCGGTCACCTGGGCGACGAGCTGCGCGTCCGCCTCGGGGTTCTTGACCTCAAGGATGTTGAGCTGGACCTGCTTCTTGGTCAGCTTCTCCAGCTCACCGCGAATGCGGTCCGCCTCGGCGCCGCGGCGGCCGATGACGATGCCCGGACGGGCCGTGTGGATGTCGACGCGGACCCGGTCACGGGTGCGCTCGATCTCCACCCGGGAGATGCCCGCGCGCTCCATGCCCTTGGACAGCAGCTTGCGGATCTTCACGTCCTCCGCGACGTACTCCGCGTACTGCTTGTCGGCGTACCAGCGGGACCGCCAGTCGGTGGTGATCCCGAGCCGGAAGCCGTGCGGGTTGATCTTCTGCCCCATTTAGCGGGCACCACCCTTCGTGCTCGTCTTGCGAGCCTTGGCGGTCTGCTTCGGCTGGACCGGCCGCGACTCGACCTCGACCGTGATGTGGCTCGTCCGCTTGCGGATCCGGTAGGCGCGACCCTGCGCGCGCGGCCGGAATCGCTTCAACGTCGGGCCTTCGTCCACGTACGCCACGGCCACCCAGAGGGTGTCGGGGTCGAGGCTGAGGTTGTTCTCGGCGTTGGCAATTGCGCTGGCGAGCACCTTCGCGACCGGCTCGCTGGCCGCCTGCGGCGCGAACCTGAGCACGGCCAGGGCTTCGCTGGCGCTACGTCCCCTGATGAGCTCGACGACGCGACGCACCTTCATCGGCGTGGCGCGAACGTAGCGAGCCCGAGCCACGGCGCGCGGAAATTCCTCCTGCGCCGTGGTGTCGATACGGGCGTTCATCGCTGCTTCCCTTGCTCTCTCTACTAGTTCGTGCCACCGGCTAGCGGCGACGTGCCTTGCGGTCGTCCTTGATGTGGCCCTTGAACGTGCGGGTCGGGGCGAACTCGCCCAGCTTGTGACCCACCATCGCCTCGGATACGAACACCGGGACGTGCTTGCGGCCGTCGTGCACCGCGATGGTGTGCCCCAGCATGTCCGGGATGATCGTGGACCGGCGGGACCACGTCTTGATCACGGTCTTCTTGCCGGACTCGTTGAGAGCGTCCACCTTCTTGAGCAGGTGGTCGTCCACGAACGGGCCCTTTTTCAGGCTGCGTGGCATGTGCTTCTACCTCCCTGCTCAGCGCTTGTTCTTGCCAGTGCGGCGACGGCGGACGATCATCTTGTCGCTCGGCTTGCTGCGACGGGTGCGGCCTTCGGGCTTGCCTGCCGGGTTCACCGGGTGGCGACCACCGGAGGTCTTGCCCTCACCGCCACCGTGCGGGTGGTCGACCGGGTTCATCGCGACACCGCGGACGGTTGGGCGCTTGCCCTTCCACCGCATGCGGCCCGCCTTGCCCCAGTTGATGTTGGAGTGCTCGGCGTTGCCGACCTCGCCGACGGTGGCGCGGCAGCGCACGTCCACGTTGCGGATCTCGCCCGAGGGCATCCGCAACTGGGCGTACGGGCCGTCCTTCGCGACGAGCTGCACGCTCGTGCCCGCGGACCGCGCGATCTTGGCGCCGCCGCCGGGGCGAAGCTCGATCGCGTGGATCACGGTGCCGACCGGGATGTTGCGCATCGGCAGGCTGTTACCCGGCTTGATGTCGGCCCGGGGGCCGTTCTCGATCGGGTCGCCTTGACGCAGCTTGTTCGGCGCGATGATGTAGCGCTTCTCGCCGTCGGCGTAGTGCAGCAGCGCGATGCGCGCTGTGCGGTTGGGGTCGTATTCGATGTGCGCCACCTTGGCGGGCACACCGTCCTTGTCGTGGCGCCGGAAGTCGATCAGGCGGTACGCGCGCTTGTGACCGCCACCCTTGTGCCGGGTGGTGATCTTGCCGTGCGCGTTGCGCCCGCCGCTGCCGTGCAGCGGACGGATCAACGACTTCTCCGGCGTCGACCGAGTGATCTCGGCGAAGTCCGAGACGCTGGAGCCGCGACGGCCCGGGGTCGTCGGCTTGTATTTGCGGATGCCCATGTTTGCTCAGTCCCTTACGCGGCCGGGCCGCCGAAGATCTCGATCGGCTTGCTCTCGGCGGACAGCGTCACGATTGCCCGCTTGGTGTCCTTGCGCTTGCCGTACCCGGAGCGGGTGCGCTTGCGCTTGCCGTTGCGGTTGAGCGTGTTCACGCTCACCACCTGCACGCCGAACACCTTCTCGACCGCGATCTTGATCTGGGTCTTGTTGGCGTCGGGAGACACCAGGAACGTGTATTTGTTCTCTTCGAGCAGCCCGTAGGACTTCTCGGAGATCACCGGCGCGAGCAGGATGTCTCGGGGGTCGGGGATCACTTGTCCGCTTCCTTCCGCTGCGACGGCGGCAGTGCGAAGCCCGCCTGCTCGGCGTCCTCGGCGGTGGCGAACCACACCTCGGCGACCGTGCGGTCGTAGAAGGCGCTGCCGGGCACGTGGTAGAGCTTCGAGTCGGCGTTGCCCTTGATCGGGAAACCGTCCGGCTGCGAGCCGTCGGCCAGCGCGTCGTGGCTGCCCGCACCGAAGGCCGAGACCTCCGTGGAACTGGCCGACGCCTTGACGGAGCGGCTGGGACCGGCCAGGAACGCCTCGTAGGCGGTCTTGGTGAACACCACGTCGTCGTTGACGAGCACGTCGTAGGTGTTGAGCTGGTCCGGCGCGATCACGTGCACGTGCGGCAGGTTGCGCGCCGACACCCAGGCGACGTCCTCGGCCCTGGTCAGCACGACCAGCAGGCGCTTGGCCGTGGAGATCGTGGCCAGCAGGTCGCGAACGATCTTGGTCGAGGGCTTGTCGCCTTCGACCAGGGTGGTGACGATGTGCACCTGGCCAGCGCGAGCGCGGTCGGAGAGGGCACCGCGCAGCGCGGCGGCCTTCATCTTCTTCGGTGTCCGCTGGGTGTAGTCGCGCGGCTGCGGGCCGTGCGAGACACCGCCGCCGACGAACTGCGGCGACCGGGTCGAGCCCTGCCGGGCGCGGCCGGTGCCCTTCTGCCGGTACGGCTTGCGGCCACCGCCGGAGACCTCGCCGCGAGTCTTGGTCGAGTGCGTGCCCTGGCGCGCGGCGGCCATCTGGGCCACGACAACCTGGTGCATCAGCGGAATGTTCGCCTGCACGTCGAAGATCTCGCCGGGCAGCTCGACGCTGCCGTCGGTCTTTCCTGCGGGGGTCTTGATGTCAACACTGGTCATCAGACACCGCCCTTCGCAGCCGTCTTGAGGAACACCAGGCCGCCCTTGGGGCCGGGCACGGCGCCCTTGATCAGGATGAGGCCGGTGTCCGCGTCGACCTGGTGCACAGTGAGGTTCTGGGTGGTGACCCGGACGTTGCCCATCCGGCCCGCCATCCGCAGACCCTTGAACACCCGGCCCGGGGTGGCACAGCCGCCGATGGAACCCGGCGAGCGGTGCTTGCGCTGCACGCCGTGTCCCGCGCCGAGGCCCTTGAACCCGTGGCGCTTCATGACACCGGCGGTGCCCTTGCCCTTGGTGGTCCCGGTAGCGTCGATGACCTGGCCCGACTCGAACACCTCTGCGGTGATCTCCTGGCCGACCTCGTACTCGGCGGCGTCGGTGGTGCGCAGCTCCGCGAGGTAGCGGCGCGGCGTCACCCCCGCCTTGCCGAAGTGGCCGCCCTCGGGCTTGTTCACCTTGCGCGGGTCGATCGCGCCGAACGCGAGCTGGACCGCGGCGTAGCCGTCGGTCTCCGCGCTGCGGATCTGCGTGACCACGTTGGGTCCCACCTTGACGACGGTCACCGGGACGATCCGGTTGTTCTCGTCGAAGACCTGGGTCATCCCGAGCTTGGTGCCCAGGATCCCTTTCATCTGCCTGTCAGACATGGCTCTCGTTACTCTCCACCGCTCTGATGCGCCGCACGCTTACTGGATGTTGACGTCGACGCTCGCCGGAAGGTCGATGCGCATGAGCGCGTCCACCGTCTTCGGCGTCGGGTCGAGGATGTCGATCAGACGCTTGTGCGTACGCATCTCGAAGTGCTCGCGCGAGTCCTTGTACTTGTGCGGCGAGCGGATGACGCAGTAGACGTTCTTCTCGGTGGGCAGCGGCACTGGCCCCACGACCCGAGCGCCGGTGCGCGTCACGGTCTCCACGATCTTGCGCGCGGACGCGTCGATCGCCTCGTGGTCGTAGGCCTTGAGCCGGATGCGGATCTTCTGTCCCGCCATAGTGGCTTGCCGTTCCTCTGTCTCGTACCGCTGCGGTGCGGTTGCGATCCTCGGCTGGCCCGTGGGCCGATGCCGCGCCGCTTCCCTGTTCACAAGTCAATCGTTGTCGGGCTGGCCCCGGTCCACGCGGTCGGGCGTGTCGCGCCCGATTCGCATACCGGTCCCTTGGGTGAATCGGCACTCCTGGTGAAACCGGAGACTCGATCGCCGCTGGGGCGGGCCGTGCAAACCCGAGGGTCATAGTGACCCCGGTACTCGTGCCGGGGCGGCCGGTAATCGAACCAGACCGGCCGCCCCGCAACGAGCAACCCATAAAGGATGCCACACCGCTGTGTGGCGATCCAAATCGGGGTGGCCGAAGTAACTCCGGCCACCCCGACGGCACTACTTGTTGATCGTGACGACCCGGCCGGCGCCGACGGTGCGGCCACCTTCGCGGATCGCGAACCGCAGACCCTCATCCATCGCGATGGGCTGGATCAGCGCGACGGTCATGGCCGTGTTGTCGCCCGGCATGACCATCTCGGTGCCCTCGGGGAGGGTGACGACACCGGTGACGTCCGTGGTGCGGAAGTAGAACTGCGGACGGTAGTTGTTGAAGAACGGGGTGTGGCGACCACCCTCGTCCTTGCTCAGGATGACGACCTGGGCCTCGAAGTCGGTGTGCGGGGTGGTGGTACCCGGCTTCACGACGACCTGGCCGCGCTCGACGTCCTCACGCTTGATGCCACGCAGGAGCAGGCCGACGTTGTCGCCCGCCCGACCCTGGTCGAGCAGCTTGCGGAACATCTCGACACCGGTGACGGTGGTCTTCTGCGCCTTCTCGCGGATGCCGACGATCTCGACTTCCTCGTTGACGTTGACGATGCCCCGCTCGATGCGGCCGGTCACCACGGTGCCGCGGCCGGTGATGGTGAAGACGTCCTCGACGGGCATGAGGAACGGCTTGTCCATCTCCCGCTCGGGCTCCGGGATGCTCTCGTCGACCGCGTCCATCAGCTCGATGAGCTTGGCGCCCCACTCGGCGTCGCCCTCAAGGGCCTTGAGCGCGGAGACGCGCACGACCGGCAGGTCGTCGCCCGGGAAGTCCTGGTTCGTGAGGAGCTCACGAACCTCAAGCTCGACGAGCTCCAGGATCTCCTCGTCGTCGACCATGTCGGCCTTGTTCAGGGCCACCACGATGTACGGCACGCCGACCTGACGGGCGAGCAGCACGTGCTCACGCGTCTGCGGCATCGGGCCGTCGGTCGCCGCGACCACCAGGATGGCGCCGTCCATCTGCGCCGCGCCGGTGATCATGTTCTTCACGTAGTCGGCGTGTCCCGGGCAGTCGACGTGCGCGTAGTGGCGCTTCTCCGTCTGGTACTCGATGTGCGCGATCGAGATCGTGATACCACGGGCCTTCTCCTCCGGCGCCTTGTCGATCTCGTCGAACGGCGTGAAGGGGTTCAGGTCGGGGTACTTGTCGTGCAGGACCTTCGAGATCGCCGCGGTCAGCGTGGTCTTTCCGTGGTCGATGTGACCGATGGTCCCGATGTTGACGTGCGGCTTGGTCCGCTGGAACTTCGCCTTCGCCACTTGATGTCCTCCTGCACTTGTACTTTCCGCCTGGCCGAACGGTTTCGGATGGCGGCTCGATCGGTCTGTGTGCGGACCCCGGGGAGTCCACGGCCAGAGCTCGCACGCGACTTCGCGTGGCGCTCCGGCGTGGGATTACTCCCCAGTAGCCTTTGCGATGATCTCCTTCGCGACGTTCGTGGGAACCTCGGCGTAGGAGTCGAACACCATCGAGTAGTTGGCCCGGCCCTGGGTCTTGGACCGCAGGTCGCCCACATACCCGAACATCTCCGACAGCGGCACCAGCGCCTTGACGATGCGGGCTCCGCTGCGCTCCTCCATGGCCTGGATCTGGCCACGGCGGGAGTTCAGGTCGCCGATGACCTCGCCCATGTACTCCTCGGGCGTGATCACCTCGACCGCCATCATCGGCTCCAGCAGCACCGGGTCGGCCTTGCGAGCGGCTTCCTTGAGCGCCATGGAACCGGCGACCTTGAACGCCATCTCGGACGAGTCGACCTCGTGGTACGCGCCGTCCAACAGGGTCAGCTTCAACCCGACCAGGGGGTACCCGGCGAGGACACCGTACTGCATGGCGTCCTGCGCGCCCGCGTCCACCGACGGGATGTACTCCCGCGGCACGCGGCCACCGGTGACCTTGTTGTCGAACTCGTAGAGCACGCCGTCCGTGGTGGGCAGCGGCTCCAGCTTGATGATGACCTTCGCGAACTGGCCGGAGCCACCCGTCTGCTTCTTGTGGACGTAGTCGAGCTTGTCCACCGTGCGACGGATCGTCTCGCGGTAGGCCACCTGCGGCTTGCCGATGTTCGCCTCGACCTTGAACTCGCGCCGCATGCGGTCGACGAGGATGTCGAGGTGCAGTTCGCCCATGCCCGCGATGATCGTCTGGCCGGTCTCGTCGTCCTGGTTGACCCGGAACGTCGGGTCCTCCTCGGCGAGCTTCTGGATCGCGGTGCCCAGCTTCTCCTGGTCGGCCTTGGTCTTCGGCTCGATCGCGACCTGGATGACCGGGTCGGGGAACGTCATCGACTCAAGGACGATCGGGTTGTCCGGGTCGCACAGGGTTTCGCCAGTGGTGGTGCCCTTGAGACCGATCACCGCGTAGATGTGGCCCGCGATGGCCTCGTCGATCGGGTTCTCCTTGTTGGCGTGCATCTGGAAGAGCTTCCCGATGCGCTCCTTGCGATCCTTGCTCGCGTTGATGACCTGGGACCCGGAGGCCAGCCTGCCCGAGTACACCCGGACGTAGGTCAGCTTGCCGAAGAACGGGTGCGTCGCGATCTTGAACGCCAGCGCCGCGAACGGCTCGTCGGTGCTGGGCGCGCGCGTGACCTTGGTCTCGCCGTCGAGCAGGGTGCCCTCGACCGGCGGCACGTCCAGCGGGGACGGCAAGAAGTCGATCACGGCGTCGAGCATGGGCTGCACGCCCTTGTTCTTGAACGCCGAACCGCACAGCACCGGGTAGGCCGACCGGTTGGTCACGATCCGGCGGATGCCGGTCTTGATCTGCGTGACCGAGAGCTCCTCGCCGCCGAGGTAGAGCTCCATGAGCTCGTCGTCGGTTTCGGCGACAGCCTCGATCAGCGCCTCACGGTATTCGGCGGCCTTCTCGGCCATGTCGGCCGGGATGTCCTCGACCGTGTAGTCCTCGCCCTTCTGGACCTCGCCACGCCAGGTCAGCGCGCGCATCTCCACCAGGTCGACGACGCCGATGAACTCGCTCTCGCTGCCGATCGGCAACTGGATCGGCAGCGGCTTGGCACCGAGGCGCTCCGAGATGGTGCGCACGGTGAAGTAGAAGTCCGCGCCGAGCTTGTCCATCTTGTTGACGAAGCAGATCCGCGGGACGTCGTACTTGGTGGCCTGGCGCCATACCTGCTCGGACTGGGGCTCGACACCTTCTTTGCCGTCGAAGACGGCGACAGCGCCGTCGAGCACCCGCAGCGAACGCTCCACCTCGACGGTGAAGTCGACGTGGCCGGGCGTGTCGATGATGTTGATGCGGTGGTCGGCCCAGAACGCCGTCGTCGCGGCGGCCGTGATGGTGATGCCGCGCTCCTGCTCCTGCGGCATCCAGTCCATCGTCGCCGCGCCCTCGTGGACCTCGCCGATCTTGTAGATCTTCTTCG